>JARRLN010000089.1 GCA_037386965.1 Nitrospirota bacterium | reverse complement strand
CCTGAAAGTGCGGCTTCCTTCGGCTTGAGGAACTCATGAGAAAGTCCGTCTGTCTTGTGCTTCTTACGGCCCTCGCCCTCACGGCGGCAGCCTCCGTGCCGGCGGACCCGGCCGGAGACCGCCTGGAGGCACGGCTCCCCCAGAGGTTTCCCGCCCCCGAGCCCGACCAGTCCCCCGCCCAGGGAAAGTTCCTCGTGGCAAGCCGCCAGATAAAGGACCCGCACTTCATGAGGACCGTTATCCTTCTCATCGAGTACGGCAAGTCCGGGGCCGTGGGGCTCATCGTCAACCGTCCCACCAAAGCACGGCTCTCCGAGGCCCTGCCCGAGGTCGAGGGTCTCCAGGAAAGAGACGATTTTCTTTATTTCGGCGGCCCGGTTGCCTTGAACGAGCTTTTCCTCCTCGTCCGCTCCGAGACGGAGCCGGAGGACTCCACGCAGGTCTTCGGGCGTGTCTACGCCAGCTCGAGCGAGGCCCTCCTCAAGCGTCTGAGCAAGGAAGGCGAGGCGGGCAAGAGTTTTCGCGGATACATGGGCTACTCCGGCTGGGCGCCCGGGCAGTTGGAGGGCGAGCTCGCGCACGGGGACTGGCACGTCATCGAGGCCGATGAGGCGAGCATCTTCGAGAAGCCCCCGGAGGAGGTCTGGCCCGACCTCATCCGGCGGACCGAGTCCCTGCAAGTGATGCTCGGCGGCCAGGGCGCGCCCTAGGGGCGCTTGCGCCCTTTCAGCTCCTCCAGGGCGAGCTTCAGGCCGTCGGCCTTTCCCTCCCAGTAGGCCAGGCGGTCCCGGAGCATCCAAAGCTCCTTGAAGCTCTCCGGCGCGGTATGCTCCAGGGCCCTCAGCTCCGCCCCCAGCTCGGCCCTCTTGCGCAGGGCCTCCTCGTACGCCCGCTCCGCTTTCTCCATGGCCTCCCCATTATAGCAGGAAGAGGACGGCGCTTCTTCCGATTCGGTATAATAGACGTTTTGATTACACCTGAAGGAGGGGTCCCGTGCTCTCTGAGAACGAACGAAAGCGCTACGACCGCCAGATGATGATGGAGGGCTGGGGCCGGGAGGTCCAGGAAAAGCTCAAGGGCTCCACGGTCTTCGTCGCCGGGGCGGGCGGGCTGGGCTCCCCGGTCTCCATGTACCTGGCCGCTGCCGGGGTGGGAACCATCCGCATCTGCGACTTCGACACCCCCGACTGGACCAACCTCAACCGGCAGATACTCCACAACCACGGCCGCCTGAGCACGAACAAGGCTCTCTCGGCCGGGCAGACCCTGAGGGAGCTGAATCCCGACGTGGCCGTCCAGGCCCTGCCGGAGAAAATCGTGGCCGAAAACGTCGACGAGCTGGTGGGGGAGGCCGACCTCGTCATGGACTGCATGGACAACTTCCCCACCCGCTACCTTCTGAACGAATCGGCCATCAGGAAGGGCATCCCCCTGGTGTTCGGGAGCATCTGGGGGATGGAGGGAAGGCTGAGCTTCATCCACGCGCCGGAGACCCCGTGCCTCAGGTGCATGTTCCCGGAAGCCCCGCCCCAGGAGACCTTCCCCGTGGTGGGGACCACCCCCGGGGTCATCGGAACGCTGCAGGCTCTGGAGGCCATCAAGCACCTCTCCGGGCAGGGACAAACCCTGAAGGGCCAGCTCCTCGTGTGGGACGGCGGACGGGTGGAGTTCAGGAAGTTCAAGGCCTACCGGGACCCCGAATGCCCCACCTGCGGGGGGGCCAGGCCCCCTTTTTAAATCTATCGAACCCCTTCTTCACCCATGCACTGACGGCGCGATTCCCGCTGCTCCGGTCTACGAATGCTCCGCCTAAGGGGGTCTCGGACCCCTTTTTAAATCTATCGGATCCCTTTCTTGACCAATGCACTGACGGCGCGATTCCCTCGCCCGGGATATCAGAGGATGGGGGGGAGCCCCTCAGTTGATTCTTCTTCCCTCGTAAAAGAGATGCGCCCGGCGGGGGTCGAAGGCGAGGGCCATCTCCTGGCCCGCTTTCCCCTCGAAGCGGCTCTCCATGCGGACGGTAAGGCGGAGGCCTTCGCCCAGGGCGACGTAGAGGACGGTCTCGGCGCCCAGGCGCTCCAGGACGTCGATGCGTCCCTTGAGGGCTCCGCCCTCTTGGGGCACCACCGCCTCGGGCCTGACGCCCAGGGTGACCACCCGCCCGTCGTACTCCTCCATCGCCTCGAAGGGGGCCAGAGGGGCAGAGAAGGCCTCCCCCCTGAAGCGGGCCCTGCCCTCCTTTACCTCGAGCTTTCCCTCAAGCAGGTTGATGGCCGGGCTCCCTATGAAGGTGGCGGCAAAGACATTGGCCGGGCGCTCGTAGACCTCCATGGGGGAGCCCGTCTGCTGAATTTTTCCTTTGTCCAGGAGGATTATCTTCTGCCCCAGCGTCATGGCCTCCACCTGGTCGTGGGTGACGTAGACCGTGGTGGTGCGGAGCTTCTCGTGCAGCTTGATGAGCTCCAGGCGCATGGCCGCCCGCAGCTGGGCGTCCAGGTTGCTCAGGGGCTCGTCAAAGAGAAAGAGCCGGGGGTCCCTGACGATGGCCCGCCCCATGGCCACCCGCTGCCGCTGCCCCCCGGAGAGCTCCAGGGGCTTCTTTTGGAGCATCTCCTCGATGCCCAGGAGCCGGGCCGCCTCCCGCACCTTCTGCTCCCTCACCTCCCTGGGCGTCTTTCTCATGGTGAGGGGAAAGGCCATGTTCTGAAGTACGTTCATGTGGGGGTAGAGGGCGTAGTTCTGAAAGACCATGGCCACGTCCCGCTCCCGGGGGGAGAGGTCGTTGACCCTCCGCTCGCCGATAAAGATGTCTCCCTCGTCCTCGTGCTCGAGGCCCGCGATGAGCTTCAGCACGGTGGACTTCCCGCACCCGGACGGACCCAGGAGGATGGCGAACTCCCCGTCGGCAACCTCGAAGCTCATCCTCTCGATGACCGCGAGATCCCCGAAGGACTTGGAGAGGCTCTCCACCCTGAGGCCGCTCATCCCCTCATCCCTTGACCGCCCCGGCCGCCAGGCCGCTGACGATGCGCCTCTGAAAGAAAAAGACCACCAGGACGATGGGCACCGTGGCCACCGTGGAGGCCGCCGCTATCTCGCCCCAGGGCAGGGTGTACTGCCCCTGAAAAAGGGCGATGCCCACCGGCAGGGTCTGGTATTTCTGCTGGGTCATCACCAGCAGAGCGAAGAAGAACTCGTTCCAGGCGTAGATGAACACCAGGATGGCCGCCGTAAAAACGCCGGGAGCGGCCAGGGGAACCACAATCCTGAAGAGAGTCTGCACGTGGCCCGCCCCGTCCACCCGGGCGGCATCCTCTATCTCGGCGGGAAGCTCCTTGAAGAAGCTGGCCAGTATCCAGACCCCCAGGGGCAGGGTCAGCGTCACGTAGGGGATGATGAGCCCCTGGTAGCTGTTGAGCCATCCCAGGGAGCGGAGAATCCGCCATATCGGGCCCGCCATGGATATCTGGGGAAACATGGAGACCACCAGGAGGGCACCCAGGAAGAGCCCCTTGAAACGGAACCGCAGCCGGGCCAGGGCGTAACCGGCAAAGGTGCCGAGCCCGATGGTGATGAGCGTGGTGAGCCCCGCCACGATGGCGCTGTTGCGGAGGAAGTGCAGGAGGTTGTAGTTCCGTACGGCGGAGCGGTAGAAGGCCAGGGAGCCCTCCGGTACGACGGTGGGGGGAATGGCGGTCACCTGCACCGCGCTTTTCAGGGAGGTGTCCACGAACCAGAGGAACGGCAGCAGGGAGAGCCCCACGATGAGAAAGGTCAGCAGGAAGAAACCCAGCCGCCGCGCGCTCATGCCTCCCTCCCGAAAAGCCGCGTGCCCACCACCCTTATGTACATCATGGCCACGGCGAAGGTCACCACGAAGACCAGGACCGATATGGTGGAGCCGTAGCCCATGAGCCCCTCGGCGAATATCTTCTTGTACCCGTAGAACTGAAGCACGTTGGTGGCGTCGGCCGGTCCTCCCTGGGTCATGACGAAGACCAGGTCGAAGACCCGGAAGGCGTCCATGGTCCTGAAAAGCAGGGCCACCAGGATGGCCGGCTTCAGAAGCGGCAGGGTCACGCGCCGGAACCTCTGCCACGCATTGGCGCCGTCTATGCGGGCGGCCTCGTACAGCTCCTCCGGGATGCCCTGAAGCCCCGCCAGGATGAGCAGCCCCGCGAAGGCCGAGGCCTTCCACACATCGGCCACCACGATGGCCCCGAAGGCGAAGCCGGGGTCGGCCAGCCAGGCGGTATAGGAGCCCACGTCCGCACCGTGCAGAGCGAAGTTCAGAAGGCCGTACTTGTCGTTGAAGATGAACCGCCACATCTGGGAGGTGACCACCGTGGGGATGGCCCAGGGGACCAGGACCGCCGCCCGCACGATGCCCCGTCCCTTGAACCGCCGGTGGATGACCAGGGCGATGAGAAGCCCGAAGAGGATTTCCAGCCCCACGGAGAAGAAAGCGAACAGCGCCGTGTTGGTCAGGGAGCGGAGGGCCACGCCGTCCCGGAGAAGGGTGCGGTAGTTCTCAAGCCCCACGAAGGGCTGCCCCAGGGCCGGCAGGCTCAGCACTATCTTGTGCAGGCTCAGGTAGAAGGAATAGGCTATGGGATAGTAGGCGAAGACAACCACGAACAGAAGGCACGGGGTGAGCAGAGCGGCGACGAAGAGCTTGTCTCTGGCGGACGCACCGAGGGTCATGGCGGCAGGGCTCAGGGGGACAGGGAGACGATGTCGTTGATTTCCGCCGCGGCCCGCTCCGCCTCCTTCGCGATGTCCACGCCGGGGTCCGAGACGGCCCGGCTGAAGTAGCGCTGCATCACGTGGCTGACGGCGGGATAAAGCGGCGTGCGGGGGCGCGGGTAGGCCGCCAGAAAGACGCCCTTCATCCGCTCGAACTGGGGGTTGGCGCCGAGGACGTCCGGGTCGTCGTAGAGGGCCTTCCGCGTGGGGGCCAGCCCCGCCCGGACGGCCAGGAGCCTCTGCACCCGGGGACTGCTCAGGTACCGGGCAAAGCGCCAGGCGGCCTCGGGGTGCTCGGTGTAGCTGCTTATGCCCACCTGCCAGCCCCCCAGGGTGGAAAAGCTCTTCCCGCCGGGGAAGTGCGGAAGCTTTGTAACGCCCACCTTCCCCGCCACCAGGGAGCGCTCGGGGTTGTTGGCAATCTCCCAGGCGTAGGGCCAGTTCCGGTGAAAGACGGCCTTGCCCTGGATAAAGAGGTCCAGGGACTCGGGCTCCTGGTAGGTCAGCACGCCCCGGGGGGCCACCCCGCCGATGATTTCCTTGCGCACGAAGCGCACCGCCTCCAGGGCGGGAGGCTCGTCGATGCCGCTTTTGCGGGTGTCCCGGTGAAAGAGAGTGCCCCGGTTGCTCATGATGAACTCCATCATGTTACACACCAGCCCCTCGTACTGCTTGAACTGGCCCGAGTAGCCGTACAGGGCGCCCTCGTCCTCCCCGGCCTCGCCCCGGACGATGGTGCGGGCCTGCTCGACCAGCTCCTGCCAGGTGGCGGGGGGCTCGAAGCCGTACTTCTCCAGGAGGTCTTTTCTGTAGTAGAGCATGCCGCCGTCTACGAAAAGGGGCAGCCCGTAGAGGCTGCCCTGGTACGTGTCGGCCAGAAGCGGGCCCTTCAGGTACCGCTCCCTCTCACCCTCGCCCAGGCGGTCGTCGAGCTTCATGGCCCATCCGGCCGCGGCGAACTCGGGGGGCCAGATGACGTCCATCAGAAACACGTCGGCGTCGGTGCTTTTGTTCTTGAGCTTCTGGGTCAGAAGGTCGTGGAAGGCGGTGGAGGAGTGGGGGCCCACTTCTCTTCTGAGGTCGATGTCGGGGTTCTCCCGGCTGAAGGCCGCCAGAATCTCGTCCCAGACCTCCGGCTGGTTGGGCTTCCAGGTGACGAAGGTAAGGACGGTCTTGCCTTCCGGGGCCTTCTTCTCGCAGGAAAGGGCGAAAACGCTTAACGCGATGATGACAGCGGCAAGAAGGCCCCTGCCCCATCTGCTCCCGGGCCGCCTCACGGCGCCTCCCCCACCCGGGCTACTGAATCCACAGGAGCGGCCTGTATATCCAGCCCCTGTCGCCGTACTCGTCCTCCACGTGCACCCACTGGCCGTCGACCTTGAGCACCTTGAAGGAATAGTATTTCAGGGCCGGGCTCGAGGCGGTCTGCTCGTGGTTGGTGCCCGGGCCGGTCCTGATGTTGGCTTTCTCCTCCTTGACCACCGCGCACCGGTAGTCGTGCGTCACCAGGGCGGCATAAATCCAGTAGATGTCTCCGTCCACGTCCTGCACCCTGTACCAGAGGCCGCGCTTGTCGAGCTGCTTGAAGGGCATGTACTTGAACACTTCCCAGAGCTTCTCGTAGCTGGTGCTGGGCCCCTGCCTGAGGTTGGCCTCCGGGGCCTTCACGCAGAGGGCCGAAGCGCTCCCCGGAAGGATGAAAGAAAAAAGGATGGCTGCCGGTATGATGAAACGTCTCATGATTTTCATCAGGCCTCCGCAATGTCCTTTGATGTCATCGGCCATTCGGAAAAAGGAAGAAAGACCGGTCCGTGGCGCCTTGCCGGCCCGTCCCTCTCGCAGAGCCGGGCCCAACGAGTCCCGACTAGTATGGTAAAATTTCCTACGCATGTCAAGAAGGCCCCGGGAAGACCACACGCCGCTCACCGGCGCGGAAGAAGAGATAAAACGCCTGGAGGAAGCCGACAGGCGCTTCATCTGGCACCCCTTCACCCAGATGCGGGACTGGGCGGCGGAGACCCCCGTCGTCATCGCCGAGGGCAGGGACTGCTTCCTGCGCGACGTGCGGGGCCGCTGGTACCTGGACGGCGTCTCCTCCATCTGGGTGAACATCCACGGGCACAGGAAAAAGGAGCTGGACGACGCGGTGCGCGAGCAGCTCGGGCGCATCGCCCACAGCACCCTGCTGGGGCTGAGCAACGTCCCCGCCATCCGGCTGGCCGAGCGCCTGGTGGCCCTGATGCAGGCGAGCTTCGGCCCGGGGGCGCCCTCCCGCGTCTTTTACTCGGACAACGGCTCCACCGCCGTGGAGGTGGCCCTCAAGATGGCCTTTCAGTACTGGGCGCAGAAAGGAGTGGAGGGAAAGCACACGTTTCTCTCCCTCGTAAACGCCTACCACGGCGACACCCTGGGGGCGGTGAGCGTGGGCGGGGTGGACATCTTCCACAAGCTCTTCAAGCCCCTGCTCTTCCCCACCTTCAAGGCCCCCTCTCCGGACTGCTACCGCTGCGCGCTCTGCGCTGAGTCCCCGCCCGACTGCGGCCTCCTCTGCCTGAAAGCCATGGAGCGCATCCTGAAAGAGCACGCCCCTGAGATAGCCGCCGTCATCGTGGAGCCCCTGGTGCAGGCGGCGGGAGGCATGGTGGTGGCGCCCCGCGGGTATCTCAAAGGCGTCAGCTCCCTCTGCAAGCGCTACGGGGTGCTTCTCATTGCCGACGAGGTGGCAACCGGCTTCGGCAGGACGGGCAGGATGTTCGCCTGCGAGCACGAGGGCGTGGTGCCGGACATCATCTGCCTTTCCAAGGGCATTACCGGGGGCTACCTGCCCCTGGCCGCCACCCTGGCCACCGACGAGGTTTACGGCGCCTTCCTGGGAGAATACAAGGAGCTCAAGACATTCTTCCACGGCCACTCCTATACCGGAAACCCCCTGGGCGCGGCCTGCGCGCTGGCCTGCCTGGACGTGTTCGAGAAGGAAGGGACGCTTGAGAGCCTCGCCCCCAACATATCTCTGCTTGAAGACTGGCTCGCCCGCACGTCGCTTCACCCGCACGTGGGCAACGTGCGGAACGCCGGCCTCATGGCGGGGGTGGAGCTGGTGCGGGAGAAAGAGAGCAAGGAGCCCTACCCCTGGGAGGAGAAGATGGGCTGGCAGGTGGCCCTGGCCGCCCGGGACGAGGGGGTCTTCATCCGCCCCCTGGGAAACGTGCTGGTCCTGATGCCCCCGCTTGCCATAAGCCCGGAGAACCTCAAGATGATGCTCACGGTCATCGAGAATGCGATTGCGAAGGTGACGGGGTGAGGGGGAGCAATGGAATCACTGCTTGGTTAACTACGGAACGATGATTCCACAATTTCAATTTCCTTTTCAGTAAGGTTATAG
>JARRLN010000088.1 GCA_037386965.1 Nitrospirota bacterium | reverse complement strand
GCGCTCGGCGGGGGAATGACAAAAAAACTGTCCTTTTCATATGCGGTCCTCCTCTCCGAGGAATATGCTTGCTCTCAGTTTTTATGCTAAAGGACCCGTGTGAAGATGGCATGAGGGCTTTATGAAGAAATGTGAAGGCACACAAATACTTGTGTGCCTTCCGGGGGGAGTGCTAGTGCTTTCCGGTGAAGAGTCCTCGGCTTTCGGAGCATCCTCTTCCCACCACGCGAGCCGAGGGGGTCTGCCCGGCCTCCAGCGAGAGCAGGACCCTGCTCCCGTCAGCCTCCCCGATGGCAAGGGCGGTATCCCCGGCAAGTCCGGCCCATGTGTCCCTCGCGAAAGCGTCTTGCCTTCAGTACGGGATGACCACGTCGCAGGAGACGAGCGCGCGGGCGATGTCCTCGGCGCTCATGAAAGGGAAGGGGTTGGACGGGTTGTTCGTATAAAGGACGACGTTCATGAGCTTCATCGCCTCCAGGCTCTGCTCGATGGACTCGTCCGGCTCCAGGACATCGTCCATCACAAAGACCGTCACCTCGTCGTCCGCGAGAGAGAGGCCCACGGCCATGCGCATGGCCTCGCGCTTCCTTGCTCTCACCAGGACGGCAATCTTCTTTTTTGGCACGCAAAGGTCCTCTCCGGGCTACTCTACCATAAACGCGGAACACTCGTCCCCTTCACCCCGCGTTGCGGCTTCCGGTATAATCGGGAATCTCTGCATCTCCGGAAGGAGGCCTCATGCGCGTCTTCGAGCGGAAGACCCTCTTCAAGGGAAAATACCTGAGGATGCTCCTCATAAGCTATGAGGACAAGAGGGGCAAGGTGCGCCAGTGGGAAGCCGTGGGGCGCGTCGACTGTGCCGGAGTCGTGGCCATCGCACCGGTGACGGGCCGGGGCGAGCTCCTTCTGGTGAGGCAGTACCGGCCCGCCCTGGACAGGGACGTGATAGAGCTCCCCGCGGGCCTCATCCCTCACGGAGAGCACCCGGCCCAGGCTGCCCGCAGGGAGCTCATCGAGGAGACCGGACACGTGCCCGGCGAGCTCGTTCACCTGTCCGAGGGCGTCATATCCACCGGCATCAACACCGAGACCTGGGAAGTCTACCTGGCCCTCGACGTTCGCGAAGCCCCCGAGGAGGTGCGCCGCGAGCATCCGCCGGACGAGACGGAAGACATCGAGGTCATCAAGCTGCCCCTGAGCGGCATCTCCGAGGCCCTGGAGCCCTACCGTCGGTGGGGAAACGCCGTGGACCTCCGCATCTTCGGCATCCTGGAGATGGTGAAAAGGCAGCTCAGAGGGGCAGGACCTTCCTGAACCCGCCGGCCGCCCTCGGGAAATCAGCAAGCAGCCCCGCGGCCAGGGGGCTTCCCGTAAGGGCGCGGTGGGCCTCGAGGAGCTCCCGAAGCAGGGCGATGGACTCGTCGTCCTCCAGGGCGACGGCCTTCACGTAGGCCGCGTTAATCTTGTCCCCGACGCTGCCGTCTTCGTCACGAACGAAGAGGACCCCGCCGGTCATCCCGGAGCCTATGTTGTGGCCCGCCTCGCCCAGCACGGCCACCGTCCCCCGGGTCATATACTCGCACAGGTGCTCTCCCGCGCCTTCCACCACGGCGCGAGCGCCGCTCAGGCGCACGGCGAAGCGCTCCCCCACCGTGCCCGAGGCGTGGAACGTACCGCCGACGGCGCCGTAAAGCAGGGTGTTTCCGGCTATGACGTGCCGGTGCGGCTCCCCAAGCTCCTCCGGAGGCCTGAGAACCACCCTCCCGCCGTACATGCCCTTGGCCACGTAGTCATTGGCCTCCCCCACCAGGGTGAGGGCGAGCCCCCTGTGATTGAAGGCCCCGAAGCTCTGGCCCGCCGTGCCGTGAAAGACAAGGTTGATTGTCCCTTCGGGGAGCCCCCGGTCACCGTGGAGCCGGGCGATGTGGTAGTTCAGGGTGGCCGGGATGCTGCGGTCGGTGTTGCGGATGCGATAGGTCCTCTCCACGTGCTCCCCCCTCTCGATGAACGGGAGAAGCTCCTTCACGAGCTCGTCGTTTCGCGAGGGGGCGGGGTTGTCGTTCCGCCTTCTTGCGGACCTCACGGGAAAGGCCATCCCCGGAGCGGCGGCCGCCGTCTTTGCACCGGTGGGCAGCACGGCGAGCAGGTCGGCCCGTCCGATGGCCTCGTCCATGCTCCTCAAGCCCAACCCGGCCAGCGTCTCCCGCACGTCGCGCGCCAGGGCGCGGAAGTAGGCCATCACGCCCTCCACGGTCCCGGTGTACCTGGCCCTCAGGCGCTCCTCCTGGGTGGCGATGCCGGTGGGACAGGTGTTCAGGTGGCACTTTCTGGCCATGACACAGCCCGCCGCTATCATGGCGGCGGTGCCGAAGCCGTACTCCTCGGCGCCCAGGAGCGCCGCCCTTACGACGTCCCTGCCGGAGCGCATCCCTCCGTCCACCCGCATCGTGATGCGCTCTCTGAGGCCGTTTTCCACCAGGACCCTCTGCGTTTCGGCAAGTCCCAGCTCCCAGTAGCTCCCGGCATTTTTTATGGAGCTCAGGGCCGCGGCCCCCGTGCCCCCCTCGCACCCGCTTATCTGGACGATGTCGGCGTAGGCCTTGGCCACGCCGGCCGCCACGGTGCCCACCCCCGCCTCGGCCACGAGCTTCACGCAGACGAGGGCTTCGGGGTTGGCCTGCTTGAGGTCGTGCACCAGCTGAGCGAGGTCCTCGATGGAGTATATGTCGTGATGGGGCGGCGGAGAGATAAGAAGCATGTGCGGAGCACAGTGCCTCAGAGAGGCGATGTAGGGCGTTACCTTGTCCAGAGGCAGGTGCCCTCCCTCGCCGGGCTTGGCCCCCTGGGACATCTTGATTTCAAGCTCCCGGGCGGAGGCCAGGTACGCGGGCGTCACGCCGAACCTTCCGGAGGCCACCTGCTTGATGGCGCTGCCCGCCTCGGTACCGTAGCGGCGGGGGTCCTCCCCGCCCTCCCCGCTGTTGCTCCGGATGCCCAGGCGGTTGCACGCCCGGGCGATGGTCTCGTGGGTCTCGGGAGAGAGGGAGCCCACGGACATGGCCCCGGTGACGAAACGCTTTATGATATCCCCTTCCCCTTCCACCTCATCGACTGGGACGGGTGCCCCGCCCCTGAACCTCATCAGGTGGCGAAGGAAGATGGGAGGCCCCTCCGAGAGCCGTGCAAACTCCCTATAGGCCTCGTAGGAGCCGCCCCGGACGAACGCGATGAGGGCCCGCACCGCCCGGGGCGACCACGCATGGCGCTCCCCCCCGGGGCGGAAGCGCATCGTCCCGGCGTTTTCCAAAGCAGGCTCCGGGCCGTCGAAGGCCCGGGCATGGCGGGTGAGGACGGAGGCCTCCACCTCCTTCAACCCATCTACCTGCACCGCTCCGGGCGTGCCGGGGAAAAACTCATCGAGAAAATCCCCCGCGAGGCCCACGGCGTCGAAGAGCTGGGCGCCGTGGTAGGAGTTTATGGTGGATATGCCCATGCGGGCCATCACCTTCAGAAGGCCGGCCTCCATGGCCTGCCTGTAATGGGCACAGGCCGTCTCCGGAGCCAGGGGGACGTGGCCCCGCTCCGAGAGGTCCTCGATGCTCCGGTAGGCAAGCCAGGGATGCACGGCCGAGGCTCCGTAGCCCACCAAGCAGGCCAGATGCGGGACGTCGCGGACCTCGGCACTCTCCAAAACGATGCTCGCCCGGGCGAGAAGCCCCGCCCCCGCCAAGCTTCGCATGGAAGCGGCCAGGGCAAGAAGCGAAGGCACGGCCACCCTCTCCGCCCCCAGCTCCCGGTCCGAAAGGACGAGGATTTCCACCCCCCGGGAGACCGCCTCGAGCACCTCCTGCCCCACCCTCCCGAGGGCCGCCCCGAGCCCCTGCCCGCGCGGGTAACAGATGCTCACCCGCTGCGCGGGAACCCGGTCCTGGGCTTCCATCCCGTCGAGGACGTTTTGCGTCAGAATCGGCGAGGAGATGGCCAGCCGCCGGGCGTGGCCGGGCTCCTCGGCGAGAAAGTTCCCCTTCCGCCCCAGGTTCATCCTCAGGGACATGACCAGACGCTCCCTGACGGAGTCGATGGGAGGGTTGGTCACCTGAGCGAACCGCTGCTTGAAGTAGCGGAAGAGGAGCTGGGGCTTCTCCGAAAGCGGCGCAAGGGGGGTGTCGTCTCCCATGGAGAACACAAACTCCTTGGCATTGGCCGCCATCTCCCGGATAACGATGTCCACTTCTTCCCTGGAATAACCCATGGCCGCCTGTTTCCTCCCGAGGCCGGGCTCCTTCTCCCCCGAGGCATGGGAGGGCTTCGCGGCTCTCACGAGGCTGCTCTCAAGCCACTGCCCATAGGGGCGGCGGGCGGCCAGGGACCGAAGAATCTCCTCCGTTTTCCGGACCCTCCCGGCGGCAAGGTCCACCGAAAGCGTATCCCCCGGCCCGAGCCTCCCCTTTTCCTTTATGGCGCTTTCGACCTCCACCATGCCCGCCTCGGAGCCCAAGACGAGAAAGCCGTCCTCGGTGAGTGTGTACCTCAGGGGCCTCAGGCCGTTTCTGTCCATGTGCGCCCCCACGGTCCGGCCGTCGGTGAAGACCACGGCCGCCGGGCCGTCCCAGGGCTTCATGAGAAGGGACTGGTACTCGAAAAAGTCCTTCACCTCCCGCGGAAGAGGCACGGTTTCCCACACGGGCGGGATGGCAAGGTTGATGGCGTGCTCCGGAGAGAAGCCCGCGAGCATGAGCAGCTCCACCACGTGGTCAAGCGAGGCCGAATCGCTCTCCTGGACGGCGACCAGGGGGGCCACGAGCCCCCTATCCATGCCTTCAAAGCGCTCGTGCCACAACTCTCCGGCCAGGGCGGCCATCCAGTTTCTGTTTCCCTGGATGGTGTTTATCTCCCCGTTATGTGCCAGCGCCCTTCCGGGCTGGGCGAGCCGCCACTCCGGGAGCGTATTGGTGGAGAACCTCTGGTGAAAAAGCGCGAAGGCACTTTCCACCTGGGGATGGGCCAGGTCCGGATAGAACTCCTCGAGATGGGTGGCCACGAGCATCCCCTTGTAAGCCACGGTCCGGGAGGAAAACGACGCCACATGGACTTCCGGGTGGCGCTTCTCGATGGCCCGGCGAGTGAAGTAGAGGCGCACGTCCCGTTCCGCCTCGCCAACGTCTCCCGTGTCAAGAAGAAGCTGGAGGATGCGCGGCCTAACCGCCAGAGCCGCCTTCCCAAGGGCGGTGTCCCGCGTGGGCACCTCTCTCCAGGCGAGCACCTTGAGGCCGAATTCCCCGACTATGCCCTCGATGAAACGCTGCACATCGGAGGAAAGAAAGAGCATCCCCACGGCCAGGTCCTCGGGCCTTGACGGCGCGATGCCGCCTGCGGAGAGCTCGGCAAGGAGGAGCTTGCGGGGAATCTCGATGAGCACCCCGGCACCGTCTCCGGTCTTCCCGTCGGCCCCCACCGCCCCCCGGTGCGTGAGGTTCCTGACGGCGGTCACGCCGAGGCTGACCACGCGGTGGCTCCTTGCTCCCCGGATGTCGCAGAGAAAGCCGACCCCGCACGACCCTGCCCCGTATGCCTGTGCCATGGCCCTATTATCGTTGGAAAGGCATACGCTGGCAACAGCCACCCGTCATACGGGCATCGGAACAGGCTCTACGATGAAAGACTCAAGCCCTTCCAGATGGGGCACCCGGCCTGGTAAGGACCTGTCGAGTAAAAAAAGAGGAAAATGTCCGTCCTCGTACTTCTCTCCACTTGCATCCCGGGGACCGATGCGTGCCTGTTCTCCGCGGTCTTCTCCCGCCGTTCGGCTTTACGGAAAACTCTCCTCGCCTCAGAACCCATGGTTCTCTTCGGCGCTCCAACGGGCCACGTCCAGGTCCGTTATCAGCACGATGACGTCCGTGGCCCCGGACGGGGGGTTCACCACCGTGTGCTTGAAGTAGCGGCGCTGGCCCCGGGACAGGGGCTCTCCGTCCATGGAGGTGGCGGTGAAGGACTCCTTGAGCAGGACGTTCATGTCCCGGTCCACCAGGTAAAGGGTGAGCTCGATGTCTCCGGCCTCCCAGCGGCTCATGTTGCGGATCTGGCCGTCCACGATGAGGGAGCCGTTCATGTTCCGCACGCGCACCCCCTCCACGGGGAACAGGGTGGCCTCGGCCGCCAGGAGCTCCCTGGCCTTGATGCTCTCGCGGAGGGCCTGGTTTTCTTCCTCCAGGGTATGCTGCGCTGCATTGCCCTGCTCTACCTGTTTCTCCAGCTCGACTATCCTCTGGGCCCGCTGCTTGTAGTAAAAGGAAGCAGCCACCGCCGCGGCCAGGATGAGAACGACCACGGCCCGCAGCACAAAACGGCGGCTTTTTTCCCGCCGGGCCTCCGAAAGGATGTCTTCCGCGCGGCTCCGGCGCTTCATGTGGCCAGCCTGAGGAGGCGGTGCATCATGTCCTGCACCTCTTCGGTCTGCACGCCCTTCTCTTCCTCGAGAGATTCCTCATAGAGTATGGTAACAAGCTCCGCCTTCTTTTCGGGCCTGATGTCCAGTCCCTCCATGCGCTCCAGCTCCTCCACGGCCCTGATGACGGAACGCAGGATATCCGGGTCGTACCGTAAGCCGGCCTCCCCGAAAAGGAGCCAGGCCGGCGAGACGTTAAGCTCCCTGACGATTCTCTGCAGATACTCGGGGCGGGGCTCGGCCTTCCCCGTGAACCAGCTGTTCACCGTGGTCACGGGGGCGTCGATGGCCCTGGCAAGTTGATACTGGTTCATGCCCTTCCGGTCCATCGCCTCTTTCAGACGCTCGACGAAGCTGCGCTCCATGTCCTAATTATATGGAATGAATTACGAAAAAGCAAGAATCCGAGAATATAGGAGTTTTTGTACGACAAAGGTAAATCAGACCCGAAAATCCTTCTTGTTCGTCGTTGACATACGATTTCATCGTACTTACAATGAGAGCATGATTTCCCTTGCGGGGAAAGGAAGCGCTGGATGGACCGACATGACGAGGACCTGACGAAGCTCGTCCGGAAGGAAACGGCCCGGCGGGACGCCCGGCTGGAGGCAGAAGTCAGGGCGCTGGAGAGGGAAGTGCAGGAAGGCAAAGACATTCTGGCGGGCCGGAAGATGAAATCTCCCTCCCCCCGCGGCGGCTCCAGGAGGAGGCCGGGAAAAGCCCTCCACCCGGAGGCGGTTCGAGTCCGCCCCGCTGCTCCCAAACGGCAAGGTCATCGCCCATGGGGCGGTGGACAGGAAATACTAAACCCTGGAAAAGGAGGCAGGTGACATGGAGATAGCCAGTTTTGATGGGGAACGCGTAGCAATCGTTTCGGACCAGGAGCTGGAAATGCTCGGGGAGCGGTTTCTCGCGAGCGCGGCGGCACATAACACGTCCTTCTTCGATTTCGTCTGCCGGTGGGTCGAGGCAACCCTCAAGGAAAGGCGCGCAAGGGGGTATGTATGTGTCCTGACGGCGGATATCCTGAAGCGCATCCAGGCCAGTACAAATTGACTCCCCAAGGCGGCAAGGGCCGCACCGAAAGGAGGAGACTCATGTTCAGGGCAACGGTGGCCGTTCTTGCGTTCATTCTGATGGGCACCGCTCTGGCGATGCAGCCTGTCAACGCTCCCCCCGAGAAAGCGCCGGGGCTGGAGGACCGCATCGAGGCGCTGGAATCCACCGTCTCTTCCCTCAAGGATGCACTGAGCACGCAGGAAACGATTATTGATGAGCTGCGCCAGGGCTCCGTAAATGATGACGAAGGCCCCGTCCTGGCCGCTGCGCCCTCCAAGGCGGCGCCCCTGCCGTCAACGGCTGCGGATACCCGCGGGCGGTCTTTCCAGGGACAGGTGTCGCGCACAGCCGACCGACCGACCTTCCGCCTTTAAGAGGGAACCTTACAGGAGGAGCATGAGCGCGAAATACAGCGTGTTGTTATCCGATGCGTCCCTGCCGAACCCGTCGTAGTTCGAACGGCCGCCGTTGTACTTATTGTAGAGCGTGTATTGCAGGGCAATTTTGAGCCTGTCCAGGGGAAGATAGTCGGCTTCGAAAATGAAACCGGCGCTGTCCGGAGAGCCGTTTCTGCTGCCGTTCACCGGCCCGGGGGCATAGAGCAGCCTGTCGGATTTGCCGTCTACGAGAAAATACGCAAGCGTTCCCCCTATATGCCCGAAAGGCGCGTGGCAGTAATAGTCGAGGTTCACTTTGAACGTATTGAGCCTGTCGACCCTGTTCTCGGCATCGCCCAGGGCGAAACTCGCATCCCGGTCCTGTTTTTCATGAACCCACGTCGTCTCCAGACCGAGAGTGGACTGTCCGGCGAGGTACTGATACTCGGCATCGAGTGCAACGTCCGTAAACGTGTCGGTGGGGCCGCTCTCCCTCGCCTCCGGAAAAATTCCGGCAGCAATTCCGTATGTGCCCACGGAAACATAGTGCTCTCCCCACTGATGTTGCAGGGCGACACGCCAGTAAGGAGCAATGTCTTCCACCACCATGTCGGT
>JARRLN010000087.1 GCA_037386965.1 Nitrospirota bacterium | reverse complement strand
TCCAGGTCCATGCCGATGACCGCCATCCCGTCCAATTGATAATAGGCCGTTTGCAGGAACTCCCGCAATTTCGCGGAAAGGCGAAACGATACTCTGAGCTTGAAAAGACGAAGCCATTTAATCACCCAGAACACACTGCCCAAGCGCAAGAGCTCGCCAGCCACATATCCTATTGCAATGGCATGGACCCCGTAGGTATCCTTGAAAGCGAAGATGATGCCGAGGCAGACCAGCGCCCGGATGCCCGGCGATAACGCCGGAAAGGCAAACCTCTTATACGCGTTCAGGGTCCCGGCCAGCACGCTCGTCCAAACCAGAAGGACGAAAAGGGGAGCGGTCTCCACAAGAAGCCAAAAAACGAGGCGCACGGTTTGCGGGTCAAAGTGGGTCACCAGAGAAAGGGCGGGTTTGATAAGCAATACGAAAGCCGCCAGAAGGACCAGCAAGGCGCCGCCGCTAACGCCCAGGATGTTCCCGACGAACCTTCCCGTATCTTCATTCCTCGATATCGCTTCCGCAATATAGGGGACAATGATGCTCTCGACAACCGGCGCAAAAATGCCCGACAGGAAAAGGATTATGCCATACGCAAAAAAGAAGGCATCGGTCTCGGAAGTAACCCCGAACCATGCGGCGATGAAAAACGGGATAAGAAAACCGAGGCTCTTGCCGATGGTGCTGAAAAAAGTGGTCCAGAGTGTATCCCTTACCAGTCCGCGCCGCAGAAGATTAAACAACATGGCTTTGGGTTTCGACAGGGAAGCGATTACGGGATAGGCCATGCCAGCGCCTCGCATGTGTGACGCATCAGCCCGGGAAACATGCACCCGTTACATGTCATTTGGCTTTCTTCGGGTTGCCTCCGGCACAAAAGGCGGCGCGGAAAGACCCTCCTGGAAAGGTTACCTGTCACGATGGCCGGGGGTCTCCGACGCTTCACCGCGCTCCTCCCTGCTGCGCCCCCGATTCCCTTCCAGCCACTCGAAGACCAGGGCCAGGAAAATCCCGACGAACAAGGAGGCCGTCCCGCCCACGGCGATGTTCAGCGCCTTCCTCGGCCGTGCCGGCCTGTCCGGCATAATGGGCTCGGTAACCGCCTCGAAACCCTTGAGGAGCTGAATCTCGTTCTCCACGTCCTTGAGCCTCTGCTTCAGGTCGATAATCCCCTTGTCCAGGCCGATGGGATTGAACCCGACGTCCTTCATCCTGCCCTTTTCGATATGGTTTATGACTTCGTTGGAAAGGTTCTCGATTTTGGAGAGCCTGGCCAGGATTTCGCTTCTCAGGTTAAGGCGGCTCTCCCTTTCGAGGTCCACTCTCTCCCGCACGTAGTCGTTTTCATTCAGGTACCTCAGGACATTGTCCTTGAGGGGCCGTATGAGCGAGGGGTCACGGACGTCCAGGGTCACATCAACCCAATTTTCCTCGTTTTTCGACGAATCCTCCGCCCGGAGGGACACCACATCACGGCTGCGCACGTTGAGCATCGAGGAGACATCCTCGTAATCTCCCTCCTCAAGGAGACCGTCCAGACGGTCGATTATCTTCACCGTCTCCGAGGGGGACAGGACGGACGCCCGCATGAGGAAATCGCTTTCGTAGACGGGGGATTGAAGGAAGCTTACCCCGGCCGCCAGGGCAATGCCGAGCAGGAAAACGCCGAGGATCAGCCTGAATCTCTTCTTTAAAACGAGGAATATTTCATAAATGTCTATTTCATCGTCATCAAGGCGGCTTTCCTGAGGATTTTTCCCCTCCATCTGCTTCCCTCCCCCGGTGCGTATTTCCGTCAGGCGGTATTCTACCAAAGTCTCCCTCTCGGCCACAACCGGACGTTGGTAGAAAATCCGGTTAGCCGGCCTTAAGGCACAGGGTTCCGGGAATCCTCCCGCTCCGGAAGCTGCTCACCCGTGCCGATGCCGAAGTACCGGAAGCCGTAGCGGCGGAGGCGCTCGGGGTCGTACTGGTTTCTTCCATCGAAGATGACGGGGGCCTTGAGGGCCTTTTTCATGGCGCTGAAGTTGGGGTTACGGAAGCTCTTCCATTCCGTCACCAGCACCAGGGCGTCCGCACCCTCAAGCGCATGGTCCTGGTGCTCCACCAGGACGACCCCGTCTTCATTCAACCACTGCGGCGGAAGAACCTTTCGGGCCATCTCCCGGGCGGCCGGGTCGTAGGCCTTCACCCGTGCCCCGCGGGCAAGCAGCCCCTCCAGGAGCACCAGGGAGGGCGCCTCCCGCATGTCGTCGGTGCCCGGCTTGAAGGCCAGGCCCCAGAGGGCGAAGGTCCTGCCCGCGAGGTCCGGCCCGAAGTGCCCGATGACCTTGTCGAGAAGGACGCGTTTCTGAGCCTCGTTCCGGTGGTTGACGGCCCTCAAGATGCCCGCCTCCAGCCCGTGCTCCCGAGCCGTGTGTACAAGGGCCCGGACGTCCTTCGGAAAGCATGACCCCCCGTAGCCGCACCCGGGGTATATAAAGGAGTACCCGATGCGCGGGTCCGAGCCGATGCCCAGACGCACGCTCTCCACGTCCACGCCCAGGCGGTCGCAGAGGGCGGCCATCTCGTTCATGAAGGAAATGCGGGTGGCCAGCATGGCGTTGGCGGCGTACTTGGTCATCTCCGCCGCCCGCACCGACATATAGAGCACGCGTTCGTGGTTCCGGGTGAAGGGGGCGTAGAGCTCCCGCATCAGCGAGCGGGCCCGCTCGGAGTCGCACCCCACGATGATGCGGTCGGGACGTATGAAGTCGGCCACCGCGGAGCCTTCCTTCAGAAACTCGGGGTTGCTCACCACGTCGAACTCCACCTGGAGGCCGCGCCTCTCCAGCTCTTCGGCCACCGCCTGGCGCACCCTCTCGGCCGTGCCCACCGGAACGGTGGACTTGGTCACGATGAGGGCGTACTGCGTAAGGTGGCCTCCCAACTCCCTGGCCACGGCCAGCACGTGGGAGATGTCCGCCGAGCCGTCCTCCGAGGGCGGCGTTCCCACCGCGATGAGGAAGATGCTGCTCCGCTTTACCGCCTCCTTCATGGAATGCGTGAAGGAGAGCCTGCCCTCCCCGAGGTTCCCCGCCACCACCTGCTCCAGGCCGGGCTCGTAAAAGGGCACCTTTCCGGCTTTCAGGACATCGAGTTTGCCTCCGTCCGTTTCGACGCAGACGACGTTGTTGCCCATCTCCGCGAAACAGGCTCCGGTGACCAGGCCCACGTATCCCGTCCCTATGACCGCGAGGTTCATAGCAGGCCTCCTTCGGCGGAAAAAGCACCCGCCTCTCTGCCGGCCTCAGATGCGGCAGGCACTGTGCGGGCGATGCTCTGCGGGCAAGAAGAGTCGGAGGGAGCCACCTTAAAGCTTTATCTCCACGAAGGCCTTGGCCCTTAACCCCTTGAGCCACTGCCGGTACTTCTCCTGGAAGATCTGCTCGCGCACGGTCTCGGTGGGCTCCTTCTTCTCGACGAGCTGGACGATGTGCACCCCGCGGGCCGTACGGAAGGGCTCGCTCACCTCTCCCGCGGACATCCCCTGCACCGCGTCCCTGAAAGCGCCGTCCATCTTGCTCTTCTTCATATAGCCCAAGTCCCCGCCCTTGTCCCTGGCGGGACCCTGAGAGTACTGCCGGGCCAGCTCCTCGAAGGGAGTTCCGGCCTTGAGGCCCTCATGCACCCGGGCAAGCTCGGGCTCGACGGCCTCCATCCCCTCGCCTTCGGGAAGACGGAAGAATATCTGCCTGAGATGGTAGAGGATTTCTCCCTTCAGTCCGTCCTCCTTCATCCGCTCCTGTATCTCCTCGTCCGTGACGTTCATGGTGGAGCGCACCTCGCGCTCCACGAGGCGGGCGATTGTAATCTGCTCCCGGAGCTTCTTCCGGTAGGCCTCCATGGTGAGACCCTCCCGCTCCAGGGCCTTCCGGAAGGTCTCATCGTCCATGGAATACTTTTTCTGGATGTCGCGGACGGCCCTGTCCACCTCGTCGGCCCCGACGGAGATGCCCGCCTCGCGCGCCTCGGCGAGCTGCACCTTGACGTCCACCATGTTCTCGAGGTACTGGGCCTCGCTTTTGGCGAACGTGCGTGCCTTCTGCTCATCGGAGAGCCCCGAGACCGAAGCGCCCAGGTCGAACTCCATGGCCCGGTAAAGCTCAAGCCAAGTTATGGCCTCCTGGTTGACCACGGCCACAACCCTGTCAAGGACCATCGCGTCGGCAGAGGCGCCCGAAAGCAGGAAGGCGGCCACCAGAAACAACGCAAAGGAAAAAGCGGCGGACGTCAGATGGCCTCGCCCCCAGGGGCTCAAGCATCTCCGCTCACAAGGCACATGCCCCTCCTTGGGAGCGCCTTTCCGTCCGTGCTCCGTGGCTGTCATCGCATGTTCCGGCACATCAGCATATTCTCGGCAGTTGCTCGCCCTCGAGCATGTCCATGAGGCGGCTCCCCCCGGCCCGGGTGGCCAGGAGGACCATTTCCCCGGGCTCCTCAAGCACCCGGCCCGCCAGGACGGCCTCCGCGCCCAGGGGATGGCCCCGGACCGCTTCAAGGACGTATTCTGACACATCGGGGGCCACAACGGCAACCAGAATTCCCTCGTTCGCCACGTAGAAGGGGTCAAGCCCCAGGAGCTCGCAGGCCCCCCGGACCCCGGGG
This sequence comes from Nitrospirota bacterium, assembly GCA_037386965.1. Taxonomy (NCBI): domain Bacteria; kingdom Pseudomonadati; phylum Nitrospirota; species Nitrospirota bacterium. Next base: position 3,913 of record JARRLN010000087.1, on the reverse strand, counting down.
GGAACGGGCAGGAGGGCTTCCTCCACCCGCATGGCGAGGGCGCTCTCAAGAGCGAACTCCTTGAGCGTGGTGGCCAGGCCGCCCCGCGTGGGGTCGCGCATGATGCGCACCCCTTCCCCGCCGGCGCTCAGAAGCGCATCGGCCAGCCCGGCCAGCGGGGCCGTGTCGCTCAGGACCGCGGGCTCGAAGGCAAGGCCCGTCCGCTCCGCCATCACGGCCACGCCGTGCCGCCCCAAGGGGCCGCTCACCAGGATGCCGTCGCCCGCACGGATGCGCGCGGGGGACAAGCGGACCCCCGGAGGGACGCGCCCCACGCCGGCGGTGTTGACATAGAGGCCGTCGCCCTTCCCCCGCTCCACCACCTTGGTGTCGCCGGCCACGACACGCACCCCGGCCGCCTCGGCGGCCCGGGCCATGGAGTCCACGACCCGCGCGAGGTCCTCCAGGGGAAAGCCCTCCTCTATGATGAACCCCGCCGTGAGGTACAGCGGACGGGCCCCCGCCATCGCAAGGTCGTTGACGGTACCGTTTACGGCCAGTTCGCCGATGTCCCCGCCGGGAAAGAAAAGCGGGGACACCACGTAGGAGTCCGTGGTAAGGGCCAGCCTGCCGCCGTCCTCTTCCGCCAGGACCGCCGCATCCCCCAGGCCGTGGAGCCCGAAGGAGGGGGCAAAGCTCAAGCGGATAAGCTCGTGCATGAGGCGGCCCCCGCTCCCATGTCCCAGAAGCACCCTATCCACGGGCAACCAGCCCTCCGTAGCGATAGTAGGCCGCGCAGCTTCCCTCCGAGCTTACCATGCAGGGCCCCACGGGGCGCCGGGGGGTGCACGCCTTGCCGAAGAGGGGACAGTCGGAAGGGACTTTCAGGCCCCTCAGGACCTCGCCGCATGCGCAGCCCCGGGGCTCCGGGGCATCCGGCACCGAGAGGGAAAGGACCGTCCGCGCGTCCCTGTGCCTCAGGGCTTCCCTCAAGCCGAGACCGCTTCGGGGGATGGTGCCGATGCCCCGCCAGTGGGCGTCCTCGGGCTCGAAGCACTCCTCGATGAAAGCCACGGCCCGGGGGTTGCCCTCCTCGCGCACGGCACGGGTGTACTGAACGCCAACCCGCAGAGGACCTTCCGAGAGCATGTCGGCAAGGAGCATGAGGATGCCCTCGAGGATGTCCGCGGCCTCGAAGCCCGTGACCACGGCGGGCACCCCGTAGTCCCCGGGGATGAAGCCGTAGGGACGGGAGCCGATGACCGCGCTCACGTGGCCCGGGAGGATGAAGCCGTCCACGGCCGCCTCCCCGGCCTCAAGGAGAGCACGGAGGGCGGGAGGGACGAGCTTGTGCACGGGGTGGACAAGAAAATTCTCCACTCCCCTTTTCTCGGCCTCCCCGAGGGTGGCAGCCACGAGGGGGGAAGTGGTCTCAAACCCCGTGGCGAAGAAGACTACCGTGAGGCGCGGGTTCTCCTCCGCCATCCGGAGAGCTTCCATGGGGGAGTAGACCACCCGGACGTCCGCCCCCTCGGCCCGGGCCTCATAGAGCGAGGAGCGGCTTCCCGGGACCCGCATCATGTCGCCGAAGGTGGCCAGCACCACCCCTGGCGCAAGGGAGGCGGCCACCGCCGTATCCACGTCCTTCAGGGCGGTCACGCAGACCGGACAGCCCGGCCCGCTCAAAAGCGTGATGCCCTCGGGCAGGAGGCTCCTTATGCCATGGCGGAATATGGCCACCGTGTGCGTGCCGCAGACCTCCATGAGTCTGACGGGCCCGGTCCTCCGGGCAAGCCCGGCGATGGCCCGGGAAAGCTCCCCTGTCCTCGCGTCCCCGCCGCCTGTTCCCATGGGCTATTCGGTCGGGAGCTTCGGCGTCCTGGTCACCATTTTCTCGAAGGGAATCCCCAGCTGCAGCTCCCGGATGGGGTCCACGACCTGCTTGGTCACCCCCGTTGACGTGTCGATGACGTAGACACCCTCCTCCGTGGTGCCGAGCCTGTAGCGGCCAACGTCGTTGCCGGCTGCCCCGAGGGCGAAAACCATGACCAGGGCCGTGAGGACCCCGAGCAGGAACATCGTGAGCTTCTCGCTTCGTTGCATGGACTTTCCTCCTGTTCTGTTTGCATCCGGGCCCACCGGGGCCCACACACGCTTTCTCTAGGTCCTCTCCGCACGGAGGACGGCCCTGGCCACCCAGGCCTGCCCCAGGGAGACGCCCCCGTCGTTCAGGGGGACGGACCGGTTGTGATAGGCCGCAAGACCCCGCGCCTCAAGCCCCGCGCGGACGGAGGCCAGGAGGTGCTCGTTCTGGAAGGAGCCCCCGCTCAAGGCGACCACCCGGAGGCCCGCAGCCGCGGAGACCGCCTCCACGGCCGCCAGGACCGCGGCGGCCACCGTGTTGTGCAGCCGGGCCGCGACGACGCCAACGCCCGTGCCCGCCCTCATGTCGCCTATTATACGGATGAGGGCTCCGGAGAAATCCACCCGAAACGGGTCTCCCGGCAGGATGCGGAAGGAGTAAGCGTCCTCCACGCCGGGCTCCACCTGGGCCTCCAGGGCCATGGGCGCCTCGCCCTCGAAAGTGTTCAGGTCGCAGAGCCCGAGGAGGGCGCTTACGGCGTCAAAGAGCCTCCCCGCCCCCGAGGAGAGGGGAGAAAACTCCGGCAGGGTGCTTATCCGAAGGACGCTTCTCACCCGTTTCTCCCCGTAACGGTCGAAAAACCCCAGCTCCGCAAGGTGTTCTTCCGCGTCCTCGCCCATGACCTCGCCCACCCAGGCGGCAGCCACCCGCCAGGGCTCCCGGACGGCCTGCTCCCCGCCGGGAAGCCTCAAGGGACAGAAGTGCCCCGCCCGCCTGAAGCCCGGCCCCTCCGCCACGAGGAACTCCCCGCCCCAGAGCGTGCCGTCCGTGCCGTAGCCCGCCCCATCCAGGGCCGCGCCTATCACGGGGCCCTCCAGGCCCCACTCGGCCATGACCGATGCGACATGGGCGTGGTGGTGCTGCACGGGGACGAGCCTGCACCCTCTCTGCCTAAGGGCCCACCGGGTGGAGAAGTACCCGGGATGAAGATCGTGGGCTATGGCCGCGGGGGCGGCTCTGTACACCGAAGACAGGTTCCGGAGAGCCTCTTCGAAGAAACCGAGGGTTTCGGCGTTTTCCATGTCCCCGATGTGCTGGCTCACGACGGCCTGGTCGTCCTTGAGAAGGGTGAAGGTGTTCTTGATGTCCGCCCCCGCCCCAAGGACCTCGGGGCCACCTTTCGTTAGGGCGATGGGAGCGGGGGCGTAACCCCGGGCCCTCCGGATGAAGACCGGCCCCCCGCAGCCCCGGGGACAGGCCGCCACGGAGTCGTCCGTACGCATGAAAATCTCCCTGTCATGAACGAGGAAGCCCTCGGCGATGTCCCTGAGCGCCTCCCCGGCCTCCTCCCCGTCTATCTGGATGGGCTCGTCCGCCCGGTTGCCGCTGCTCATCACGGCCAACTCGAGGCCTTCCATGATGATCTCGTGCAAGGGGGTGTAGGGGAGCATGAAGCCAAGGCGCGCGTTTGCCGGGGATATGGCCTCGGGAAGGGCGCAGCCGGGCCGCTTCCGCAAAAGCACGATGGGCCGGGCCGGAGACCGCAGGAGGTCTTCCTCCGCCTCAGTGACATGGCAGAACCTTCGCACCGCCTCCAGGTCCCGGGCCATGAGGGCGAAGGGCTTGTTGCTGCGCCTCTTTCGCTCCCTGAGCCTCTCCACGGCCAGCGCGTCCCGGGCGTTACAGGCCAGGTGAAATCCCCCCAGGCCCTTGACGGCGAGGATTGAGCCTCTCTGAAGAAGCCGGACGGCCTCCCCCACCGCCTCGTCTCCCGGGAGGCTCAGGCCCCCGGAAAGGAGCCGCACCGACGGGCCGCAGGCAGGGCAGGCGTTGGGCACGGAGTGGAAGCGC
>JARRLN010000086.1 GCA_037386965.1 Nitrospirota bacterium | reverse complement strand
GGATGCTTTCCAGGACAAGTTCGACGATGCGATGCGGGACAAGCTCAAGCTCCAGGTCCTGGAGGAGCTGGTGGAGGCCAGGGTCCTGTATCTGGCCGCCCGGCAAGGGGGCATCACGGTGACGGACGCCGAGCTCGGGGAGGCCATCCGCAACGACCCCAGCTTCATCAGAAACGGGCGGTTCAACCGGCAGGTCTACCTCAACACCCTGAGGCTCAACCACCTGACCCCGGCGGCCTATGAACAGCAGCTGCGCCAGGAGCTCATGGCCCGGAGGCTCAGGCTGATGGTGCAGGAGGCCGTGGACCTCACGCCCGCCGAGCTGAAGGGGCTGCCCGAAGACCCGAAGCTCAGGGCCCAGAAGAAGGAGACCATGCTCGAGCTCAAGAGGCAGGCCGCCCTGAGCTCCTACGTCCAGGGCCTCAAGAAACAGTACGACATACAGATCAACCTGAGCCTGATTGCATGACCCGCCGGGTGCCGGGCCGCCTTATCGTGGGTCTCATGTCCGGCACATCCCACGACGGGGTGGACGCGGCCCTCGTCCGCATCCGGGGCTCCGGGGGCCGGGCGCGGGTCCGGTTTCTTCATCACGTCTTCGTTCCCTATCCTCAGCCGGTAAGGCGCGCCGTGCGCTCCGCCCTGGACGGCCACGTCTCGGAGGTCTGCCGGGTCAACGTCCTTTTGGGCGAGGTCTTCTCCCGCGCGGTGGAGGCCTGCGTGCGGGGGGCCGGCCTCCGGCTTGGCGAGGTCTCCGCCGTGGCTTCCCACGGTCAGACGCTGTTTCATGTCCCCCCGTCGGGGAGAAAGGGGGGCTGCACCCTCCAGGTGGGTGAGGCCGCGGTCATGGCCGCGCGCACGGGGCTCGCCGTGGTGAGCGACTTCCGCCCGGCCGACATGGCCCACGGCGGCCAGGGTGCGCCCCTGGTCCCCTTTGCCGACCATGTGCTTTTCAGGGACAGGGCCCCCTGCGCCGTGCACAACCTGGGGGGCATCTCCAACCTCACCATGGTGACTCCGGACGTGGAGGGGGTCTTCGGCTTCGACACCGGCCCGGGCAACGCCCTTCTGGACGAGGCCATGCTGGCCCTGACCGGAAGGCCCTTGGACCGGGACGGCCGCCTGGCCCGGAAGGGGCGGGCCCATGACGGCCTCCTCCGGGAGCTCATGCGGCATCCCTTTTTGAGGAGGCGTCCTCCCAAGTCCACGGGCCGGGAGCTTTTCGGCCCGGCCATGGCGCGGGAGCTGCTCGCGCGATGGAACCTTTCCGCGGAGGACGCCATGGCCACGCTCACCCGCTTTACCGCCCTCTCCGTCAGGGACGCGTACCGAAGGTTCGTCCTGCCCACGGCAAGCCCCCGGGAGGTCATCCTCACCGGCGGGGGGACGATGAACGGCTTTCTGGTGGAGCTGCTCAGGGACGCCCTCGCCCCCCTCACGGTCCGCCTCATCGACGAGCTGGGCATCCCCGCCCGGGCCAAGGAGGCGGTGAGCTTCGCCGTCCTGGCCAATGAGACCCTCTCGCGCCGCCCCTCGGGCGTGCCCCGCGCCACCGGGGCCCACCGCCCGGCGGTCCTGGGCAAGATAAGCTATCCCTGATAATAGGTCGCCATGCGGATGTGTTTTGGAAGACTGCGTTTGCCGGCGTAAAAGTGTGCGAGATTAAAAAGGTGCCCGAGGCACCTATTTGCCGTTATTTGGAAAGATAAGCTGTTTTTTCTCAACGGTCGCTCACATTATGTTACAGGCCCTGGTTTGACGGGAAAAGGTGCCCGTGGCACCTATTTGCCGATGCAGAATTCCGAGAAGATGCGCTCCAGGACGTCCTCGGTGGTGACCTCGCCTCCTATCTCGGCGAGCCTGTCCATGGCCTCCCGAAGCTCCACGGCCGTTATCTCCGGGGGCTCGGAGGCCAGGGCGTCCAGGGCGGCCTCGATGAAGCGGCGCGCTCCGTCCAGGGCGGCCTTGTGCCTGAGGGTGGTGACCAGGACGCCGTCGCTCCGGAAGGCCCCGGAGCCCAGGGCGGCCCTCTGGATGGCGTCTTTCAGGTCTTCGAGCCCCCGGCCCTCGCGGGCGGAGGTGCGCACGCGCGGCGGGAAAGAGTCATTCCCCAGTAGGGTTTCCTCCCAGGCCATGGGGAGGTCGCACTTGTTCAGGACGAGGACCGCGTTTCTGTCGGAGAGCCTGTCGAGGACGAGGCGGTCCTCTGGGGCGAGGGGCACGGAGGCGTCCAGGACGGCCAGCACCAGGTCGGCGTCCGTGAGGGCCTTCAGGCTCCTTTTGACCCCTTCTTCTTCCACCATGTCCCTGGCCCCGCGGATGCCGGCCGTATCCATCATGAGGAGGGGAAGCCCGCGGATGCTCAGGTGCTCCTCGATGACGTCCCTGGTGGTGCCGGGCATCTCGGCGACGATGGCCCGGCTACGGCTGAGGAGGGCGTTCAGGAGCGAGGACTTTCCCACGTTGGGCCTTCCCACGATGGCGGTCTTCACGCCGTCGCGGAAGAGCCGCCCCTCCCGGAAGGTCCCGGCCAGGGAGGCCGCGCCGTCCCGGGCTGCCTCCATGAGGCGGCGCATCTCCTCCATGGAGGCGAGCTCCATCTCCTCCTCGGGGAAATCGATGGAGGCCTCCAGGTGGGCCGCGGCTAAAAGCAGCATCTCCCTGAGCTCGCGCACTCTGCCGGAAAGCCCGCCTTCAAGCTGCGAGAGGGCCAGGTGCCCGGCGGCCTCCGTCTTGGCCCTGATGAGGTCCAGCGCGGCTTCGGCCTGGCAGAGGTCCAGGCGGCCGGCGAGGAAGGCCCTCCGGGTGAACTCCCCCGGCTCGGCAAGCCTGGCCCCCTGGGCAAGGGCCAGCGAGAGCACCCTCGCCAGGGGGACCATCCCCCCGTGGCAGTGCACCTCCACCACGTCCTCCCGGGTGTAGGTGCGGGGGGCTTTCATGTAAAGGAGGAGCACCTCGTCCACGGGCTCTCCGGTTTCGGGCTCCACGATGTGGCCGTAGAGGGCCCGGTGGCTCTCCGGACGCCTGCCTCGCGGGGAGGCGAAGAGCCGCTCGGCGATGCCCAGGGCCCGGGGGCCGCTTATGCGTACGATGCCGATGCCGCCTTCCCCCGGGGGGGTGGCGGGGGCGGCTATCGTATCGCCGCCGGTCATGTGGTAAGCTTTCATATATCTAAAGTTACCGCAGGGGGAAGGGGAATGTCTAACGACGGCCTCCTCTTCGAGCCTTTCACCCTGGCCGGCCTCACGCTCCGCAACCGCCTGGTGCGCTCGGCCACCTTCGAGAAACGGGCGGACGAGGACGGGCGGGCCACGGATGCCATCCTCAGGCTCTACGAAGAGCTGGCCGAAGGCGGCGTGGGGCTCATCATAACCGGGAGCGCGCTGGTGCACCCCTCGGGGCGGGCCCTCCGGCGCATGCTGTCCATCCACAGCAATATCTTCATCGACGGGCTGGCCCGGCTGGCCGAAGGCGTGCACCGCAAGGGCGGGCTGGTGGCCGTTCAGCTCGGCCACGGGGGCCGGCAGTGCCCGCCCCTGATGCTCGGGGGGGCAGAGCCCCTGGCGCCCTCGGCGGTCTACGACCCTTCCACGAAGGCCACCCCCCGGGCCATGACGGACAGGGAGATATGGGACATGGTGGACGCCTTCGGCGAGGCGGCCTGGCGGGCCAGGGCCGCGGGGTTCGACGCGGTGCAGGTCCACGGAGCCCACGGCTACCTGGTGAGCAGCTTCCTCTCCCCCCACACCAACCGGCGGGACGACTACTGGGGCGGGGACGAGCAGAGGCGGTTCCATTTCGTGGAGGAGGTCTTCACGGCGGTCAGGAGCGCCGTGGGCCGCGAGTTTCCCGTCCTCATCAAGCTTAACGCCGACGACCTGCTTCCCGGAGGGCTCAAGCCCCCCGAGAGCGTCCGCATAGCCCTCGGCCTGGAGGCCATGGGCCTGGATGCCGTGGAGGTCAGCGGAGGCATGCGCGAGTCCAAGGTCACCGCGCTGCGCGAGGGCATCAAGAGCCCCCATGAGGAGGCCTACTTCCGGAAGGAAAGCAGGCTCTTCAAGGAAGACCTCTCCATCCCGGTCATCCTCACCGGCGGGATGCGCACCAGGGCCGTCATGGAAGACGTCCTGGCCAAGGGCGAGGCCGACCTCATCGGCATGTCCCGCCCCCTCATCCGCGAGCCCCGCCTCCCGGCGGAGATGGCGGCCTCCGGAAAGGATGCCGACTGCATTTCGTGCAACAAGTGCACGCGCTTCTCCCGCATCTCCGAGGTCAAGTGCCTGGAGGCGGAGCGGGCCAGGCCCCCGGAGTGACCGGAGGGGGGCCGGGCAGCCGCCGCTCGGAATCCGCGTTTCGGAAAATACCGACCAGGTGCTCCCAATCGTATCAGTCCTATCCGTTCAATGCCGGGAAGGCCTCGAAAAAAGTTTATTCCAGGGCTTGTTGCCGGCATGCCCGCCGCTTGTTTGGTGCGCGCAGTAATAAATACGCCGATTTGTTAAGATAATCCTAACATGAAGGCATTGCTTGTCCTTCCGACATACAACGAGGCCTTCACCCTGGGTGAGGTTCTCGAAAAGGTGCTCGGCTTGGACCTGGCTGACGTCCTCATCGTCGACGACAACTCCACCGACGGCACCGGGGACATTATTCGCCGATGGCGTGAGCGCTCCGGCCGCGTGCATCTGCTGGAGAGGCCGGGCAAGCTCGGCCTGGGGACCGCCTACGTGGCAGGCTTCCGCTGGGGGCTTGAGCGAGGCTATGAGTGCTTCATCGAGATGGACGCGGACCTCTCGCACAATCCCTTCAACCTTCCCCGGTTCGTGCAGCAGATGGAGCGCGGAGCCGACCTCGTCATCGGCTCCCGGTACATGGGGGGGACGATAAGCGTGGTGGGCTGGGACTTCAGGAGGCTCCTCCTCTCCCGCCTGGGAAACTCCTACGCCACGTGGATCCTGGGCTTCCCCCTTACGGACGTGACCAGCGGTTTCCGGGCCTTCAGCCGCCGGGCCCTGGAGGCCATGGACCTGGAGGGCATACACGCCCAGGGCTATTCCTTTCAGATAGAGATGGCCTACTACGTCTGGCGCATGGGGATGCAGGTCAGGGAAATCCCCATCACCTTCACGGAGCGCTACGGGGGCGCCTCCAAGATGTCCGGGGCCATAGTCCGGGAGGCCATGCGCCTGCCCTGGACCCTGAGGTGGCGTTCCCTGACCGGCGGCCTGAAGCGCGCCCTCGGTCTCACCAAGAGGCCCCTGCCCGGAAAAGAGGACCGGAGGGCGTCCCTGTGACCGTGCAGAAGGCCGGCACCTGGAGCAGGAACCTCCATGCGGTCATCATGGCCGGGGGAAAGGGGACACGCTTCTGGCCCCTGAGCCGCGATGCCTTTCCGAAGCAGTTTCTGAAGCTGGTGGGGGAGAAGACCCTCATCCAGGAGACCATCCACCGCCTGGAGAACGAGCTGCCGGCCGAGCGCATCCTGGTGGTGACCACCAGGGGGCAGAGGGACATCGTCACCTGGCAGGCCCGGGAAGTACGGGGCGACGTGCAGTGCGTGGTGGAGCCCGAGGGGAAGAACACCGCCCCGGCCATCGCCCTGGCGGCCTTCAAGCTCCTGAAGAAGAACAAGGACGCCCTGATGCTCGTGCTGCCCGCGGACCACCATATCGGCGACCCTCGGCTCTTTCTCTCCACCCTGAAAAAGGCCGTGCCGGTTGCACGGAAGGGAAGGCTTCTGACCTTCGGCATAAAGCCCACCAGGCCCGAGACGGGCTACGGCTACATAAAGGCGGGGAAGGGCTCGCCGGACGGGGCCTACCGGGTGGAGCGCTTCGTGGAGAAGCCCGACCACAAGACGGCGCGGGAGTACCTGAAGGACGGCTCCTATTACTGGAACAGCGGCATGTTCCTCTTCCGGGCCCTGGACATGGTCCAGGAGATTGAGAGGCACATGCCCGCCCTGCACAGGGCCTTCGCGGGCATCCAGAAATCCCTGAACACGAAGAAGGAAGAGGAAGAGCTGGCCGCCCTTTACTCCGCCCTGGAGAGCCAGTCCATCGACTACGGCGTCATGGAGAAGTCCCGCAAGGTCTCCATGGTGCCGGCGGAGTTCCCCTGGTCGGACATCGGCAGCTGGAGCGCCCTGGACGAGGTCCTGCCGGTGGACGGCTCCCGCAACGTCCGCATCGGAAACGTGGTGAGCCTGGGCTGCGAGGACTCCATCATGGTCTCTTCGGCCGAGAAGCTGGTGGCGGCCATCGGCCTCAGGGACATGGTGGTCGTCAGCACCGCCGACGCCACCCTCATCGTCCCCAAGGACAGGGTCCAGGAGGTCAAGGACATGGTCTCCCTCCTCAAGGAGGAAGGCAAGGAGAAGTTCCTGATGCCCAGCATCGAGGAGCGCCCCTGGGGGTGGTTCGCCATCCTGGATGAGGGCCCCTCCTTCAAGATAAAGCACATCTACCTCAAGCCCAAGAAGAAGCTGAGCCTCCAGATGCACAACCACCGGAGCGAGCACTGGATCGTGGTCTCCGGCACGGCCAGGGTGCAGAGGGGAGACGAGGTCTTCCATGTCCAGCAGAACGAGAGCACGTTCATCCCCGCCACGGTCAGGCACCGCCTGGAAAACCCCGGCATCATCCCGCTGAGAATCGTGGAGATTCAAAGTGGTGAATACATGGGCGAGGATGATATAATCAGGTTCGATGACCTCTACGGCAGAGAAACCGGGTAAGAAACACCTCCTTGCCGCCGTCGTCCTTCCCCTTGCCCTCTTCGGGTACCTCTTCGGGGCGAACCTGAAGGTCGTCCTCAACGACCCGGACCTCTGGTGGCACCTGAAGACCGGCGAGTACATCGTCACCCACGCCGACATTCCCGAGGAGGACCACTTCGCCCTGACCACGCCCAAGCATCTGAGCGAGGGCCAGGTCGACGGCCTTCGGGCCCAGTGGCTGGGGCAGGTCCTGTACTATCTTGCCCACCGGGCCGGGGGGCTGGCGGGGGTCGTCGTCTTCCGCAACGTCCTCATCCTGCTGCCCTTGGCCATCCTTTTCTTATGGCTCTTGCGCCGGGGCCTGGGGGTATGGACGTCCATGGCCCTGGTGAGCTTCCCGGCCTTTCTCCTGAACTTCGAGCTGAGCTACTCCTTCGAGCGGCCCCAGGGCATTTCCTTTGTGCTGGCCCTTGTGGTGGTCATTCTCCTTGAGCGCCTGAAGGGGCGAAGCCCGGCCCGGAAGTTCGATTACACCTATGTCCTTTTGCCGGTGCTCATGGCGTTCTGGTCCAATGTCCACGGCGGGTTCATCGTGGGCAACTTCATCATAGGCATGTACCTCGGGTCCGAGGCCCTTCTCTGGGGGGTGCGGAGGCTGCGAGGCTCCGGAACGCAGGGGCCTCCCCCCAGCTTCTACGTCGTGGGCTTTCTGGCCATCCTTGCCTCCGGGGTCAACCCCAACGGATACGACATATTCTATTCATATACCAAGGGCTTGCTCGGGATGTTCCTCACCGACATCTCCCGCCCCGTCACGGGGCACGGCGGCGGAGGGAGCTGGGTGCGCACCGTTGTTCTGGAGTACAAGCCCCTCACCTATTTCTACTCCGTCCTGGACTACAAGTGGCTCGTCTTTTACTGGGCCTTCACCGCGGTGCTTTATGCCCTCATGTTCGTCAAATACTGGGTGCGCCGGAGCGTGGACCTGGCCGAGCTTCTCACGGTGACCTTCGTGGCCTTTTTCGCCAACTACTATGCCCGGGGCCTGATGTTCTCCCTCACGGTCATGCCCTTCTTCATGGGTAAGACGGCGGCGGAGCTGGCCGGCGCGGGCTTGAGGATGCCGCGGATTGCCCTGCGCACCGCGGTCATTCTAGTGGTGGGCCTCACGGCCACCTTTTCGGCCTACCTCCTCGAGAAGGAACCCCAGGCCCTCAGGCCCGGGATAGCCGACGCATGGGTGACGCCGTGGTACCCGGCCGGCGTGGTGCGGTTTTTACAGAAGACCAGCCCGGACCCGCCCCTGTACAACTACTACACCTGGGGAGGCTACTTCATGTGGCGGCTCTATCCCCAGTACAAGGTCTTCATTGACGGGCGGGCCCTGGACAACAGGGCCAACCAGGCGGCCGACGCGATTCTCAAGGCCTTCCCCGGGTGGGACCGCATCCTCCGGGCCTACGGCATAAACGTCATCGCCACTCCCCTGATCTTCCGGGAGACGGGCCACACCATCCCCCTGGCGGCCGTCCTTGCGCAGTCCAGGGGTTGGGAGCTTGTCTTCGTCGGGTACAACAGCGCCGTCTTTGTGAAGGACGCCCCCCGGAACGCCGGGATTATAAAGAAATACGGGATGGACAAGCGGCGCGTCTTCAAGGAGATCATCCAGATAGAAAACGGCTTCCTCTATTCAAACCCCTACCACCCCGTCTTCAACGTGGCCAAGGCCGACGCGCTCCTGGCCCTGGGCTATGTCGACGAGGCCCGGGCCATCTACGAGCGCTTTCCGAAATATGCCGCCCAGCAGCTCTACATGCTCCGGGGCCGCAGCGGCGGCTCGATGGGACATCACCCGGCCCCGCACTAGGGGGAGGGACCAGTCCCCCTTTTTTTCTCTTACATTGAAACGCTGCCA
>JARRLN010000085.1 GCA_037386965.1 Nitrospirota bacterium | reverse complement strand
GGAGATCAACGAGGGCACTCCCTGCCACCTGGAGTCGGCGACTCCCGAGCAGATCCTCGAGGCCATCCAGCGGGCCGGCATCGTCGGTCTGGGGGGCGCTGCCTTCCCCACCCACGTCAAGCTGAAGGTGCCCGAAGGAAAACGGGTCGACACTCTCGTCGTCAACGGCGTGGAGTGCGAGCCCTACCTGACAACGGACCACCGGGTGATGCTGGAGCAGCAGGCGGACATTGTCATGGGCATCCGCTACCTGCTCAGGGCCACCGGTGCGGAGCGGGCCATCATCGGCATCGAGGCCAACAAGCTGGACGTCGCCGCGATTCCCTTGGAGGGGGCGCTGCTTCTCGGCTCTCCCGATGCCCCCCACAAGGCCGTCATATTCTCCGACCCCGATTGTCCCTACTGCCGGAAGCTCCACCAGGAGATGAAGAAGGTCGTACAGGAGCGCGAGGACATCGCCTTCTACATCAAGCTGCGTCCCCTTGACAGCCACCCGGAGTCGTATCAGAAGTCCAAGAGCATCGTCTGCGAGGGGTCCCTGCGCCTCCTGGAGCGCGCCTATGACGGCCGCTCCATTCCCGCCCCCGCCTGTAAGAGCACGGTGGTGGACGAGACCATCGCCCTGGCCGACAAATTGGGCATTACGGGAACCCCCACTATCGTCCTGCCCGACGGCGGCGTGGTATCGGGCTACAGGGACGCCCCCCAGCTGGAGGCGCTGATAGACGGCGCCGTCCTCGCCCTGAAACAGAAGGAGGAGGAGGCGAAGAGAGCCGAGGAGGAGGCAGAAAGGAAGGCGGCGGAGGAAGCAAGGAGGGCCCGGGAGAGGCCTGCCCAAACCCCGCAGCAGCCGGCGGCGACTTCGGAGATGAAGAGCCCTTCGGGTGCCGCCTCCGAAGGGGAGGTCTCCACGGCCCCCGGAGCGCCGCTGACCGAGGAGCGCGTCACCAGCGAGGAGATGAAGCCTCCCGAGGCCGGGGCGACCGCGCCCGCGGAGGCCGCGGAGAAGCCCAAGCCGGAGCGCAAGCGCCGGTGGCACTGGCCGTGGGAGTAGTTTCGGCCGCCATTTATTCCCTCTATCGCTTCGAAATCGATTTTGAGACGGGTTCCGGTTTCAGGGGCCCTTGCCTCTCGGCCCGACGCCCCGTCCGGCCGTCCCCGAAGCCGCCCGTTTCGGTTGTATGTCCCCACATCTCGCGCCGGTCTCTGTGATAAAATAGAGGACCATGGCCACGCCTTCCCGCTCACACCAGAAGCGGCCGGGATGGGACGAGTATTTCATCAACATCGCCAAAGCCGTCTCGCTCAGGGCCACCTGTCTCAGGCGCAAGTACGGGGCGGTCGTCACGAAGGACAACATCATCGTGAGCACCGGCTACAACGGGGCGCCCCGGGGCATGACGGACTGTCTGGAGGCGGGCGATTGCAGGCGCAAGGAGCTGATGGTCCCCCACGGGGAGCGCTACGAGCTCTGCCACAGCGTGCACGCCGAGGCCAACGCCATCGTCCGGGCCTCCATGGACGAGCTGGAAGGGGCCACCATCTACATCGCGGGCTCCGACGGCGATGCCGGGGAGTGCGACTCCGCCCCCTGCATGATGTGCAAGCGCCTGATACTGAACGCGCGCATCGGCCGGGTGGTCTACGCCGACGGAAACGGCGGCTTCTCGGCGCTCCGCCCCGAGCAGTGGCTCGAGGGCCGCGTATGAGCGAGTTCGTCTCCGCCTTCGGCTGGCGCGACCTGCTGGACATCGCCATCGTCTCGGTCATCCTGTACCGGCTTTTCGTCATGGTGCGCGGGACAAAGGCGGCCCAGATGATGCTGGGCATCCTGGTGCTTCTGGGTGCTTCCATCATCGCGAAAAACGTTCCCCTGTACACCCTGGACTGGCTTTTGCAGGGGTTCTGGGCCTATATCGTCATAGCCATCATCGTGCTGTTTCAGCCCGAAATCCGGCGGACCCTGGCCAAGATGGGAGAGACCCAGTTTCTGAAGGCGTTCACGCCGGCCGAGGAGCTCCGGGGCCTGGAGGAAATCGTCAAGGCCACCATCTCGCTGGCGGAACGGAAGATAGGGGCCCTCATCGTCTTGGAGCGGGAGACCGACCTCAAGGACTTCGTGGAGCTGGGCACCCCGCTGGACGCCCGGGTTTCCCGGGAGATACTGATGAGCGTCTTCCATCCGGCCTCCCCCATCCACGACGGGGCCGTGGTCATCCGGGGCAACCGCATCGTGGCCGCCGGGTGCTTTCTTCCCATCGCCTTCGCGCCGGCCATAAGCAGGTCCCTGGGCACCCGCCACAGGGCCGCCATGGGGCTTACGGAGGAGACCGACGCGGTGGTCATCATCGTCTCGGAGGAGACCGGGGGCATCTCGGTCTCCATCGGCGGCAGGCTCGAGACCCATCTGGACATGGGCACGCTGAGGGACATGCTCACGGACATGTTTACGCGGAAGAAGGTGCCCAAGTGAGGAAGAACCTGTGGCTCAAGGTGGCAAGCGTGCTGCTGGCCGTGGGGATGTGGATGTTCGTCATCTCGCGGGGGCAGGCCAACATGTCCGTCGAGGTGCCGGTCAAGTTCGAGAACCTTCCCCAGGGGCTGATGATCACGGAGGCCAGCGCCCGGGAGGTCCGCCTGGAGGTGCGTGGGCACGAACAAATATTGAGCGGGGTGCACACCGGCGACATCAAGGTCACGGTGGACCTCACGGGGGTGAAGGAGGGCGTGCACAAGCGTGCGATAGAGAAGCACAACGTCTCGCTCCCCTCGCCCTTGCGGGTCATGGCCATCTCCCCCCACTCCCTGGTGGTCAACATAGAGCCGGTCATAGAGAAGCACCTCCGGGTGCGGCCGGTGGTGACGGGCTCTCCCTGGAAGGGCTTTGCCGTGCAAGGGGTGGAGGTCGCTCCGAAGGAGATAAAGGTCGTGGGCACCCGGGCGGCCCTCAGGAGCCTCCGCGAGGTCCTGACCAAGCCGGTGGACGTCTCGGCGGCCTCCGAGACCGTGACGGAGGATGTTAAGATAGACCTGGCTGGACGGAACATCCGGCCCGCCCCGGAGAGCGTGCGGGTGAAGGTCCTGATTCGGGAGGAGCGCAAGTGAGCCTTTTCGGGACGGACGGCATTCGGGGAAAGGTCAACGCTCATCCCATGACGCCCGAGACCGTGCTCAAGGTGGGCCTGGCCGCGGCCAAGGTCCTCAGGAAGGAGCACGGCAGGAACATGGTCCTCATCGGCAAGGACACCCGTCTCTCGGGCTACCTCATCGAGAGCGCCCTGACCTCCGGCATCTGCTCCATGGGCATGAACGTCACCCTGGTGGGGCCCATGCCCACCCCCGGGGTGGCCTTCCTCACCCGGGCCCTCCGGGCGGACGCGGGCATTGTCATCTCGGCCTCCCATAACCCTTTTGAGGATAACGGCATCAAGATATTCTCCTTCGACGGCTTCAAGCTGCCCGACGCCGTGGAGAAGCGCATGGAGGAGCTGGTTTCCGGAGACGGGGTTTTCCGCAACCGACCCCACGGCGCGGGCCTGGGCAAGGCCTACCGCCTGGAGGACGCCACGGGCCGCTACATCGAGTACATCAAGTCCACCGCCCCCCGGGGCATGACCCTGGAGGGCCTGAAGGTGGTCGTGGACTGCGCCCACGGGGCGGCCTACAAGGTCACGCCCTGGGTGCTCAGGGAGCTGGGCGCCGACGTCCTGGCCATCAACGACAAGCCCGACGGCGTGAACATAAACGACCAGTGCGGCTCGCTTCACCTGGGTCCCCTCATCGAGGCCGTCAGGGCGCACGGCGCGCACCTGGGGGTGGCCCATGACGGGGATGCCGACCGGGCCCTCTTCGTCGACGAGCGCGGCGGCGTGGTGGACGGCGACAGGGTGATGGGCATCTGGGCCGTCGAAATGATGGAGAAGGGGCGTCTGAGGGGCGAAAGCGTGGTGGCCACCGTGATGAGCAACCTGGGACTCGAGAACTACCTGGCCGCCAGGGGAATCAAGCTCGTCCGCACCAAGGTGGGGGACCGCTACGTCACCGAGCGCATGCTCTCGGCGGGCCATAACCTGGGAGGGGAGCAGTCCGGACACGTGGTCTGCTTCGACTTCAACACCACGGGGGACGGGCCCATCACGGCGCTTCACATCCTCTGCCTCATGAAGCACAGGGGGCTTCCCCTCTCCGAGCTGGTCGGCGACATCGAGCTCTACCCCCAGGTGCTCATCAACGTGCCGGTCAGCAAAAGGGCTAAACTGGCCTCGGACCCGCGCGTCGGGGAGGCCGTGGCTCATGCCGAAAAGACCCTGGGTGAGGCCGGGCGGGTCCTGGTGCGGCCCTCGGGGACGGAGCCCAAGGTGCGGGTGATGCTCGAAGGAAGGGACCCGGCGCTTATCGAAAAACTGGGCGAAGGTATCGCGGCGGTCATCAGGGACGCGATGTCTTGAGCCTCCTCCTGGGGTTTCTGGCCGGTGCGGCGGGGTTTCAGGCCTTCCGGTACTTCCCCCATCTGGCTGGCGCCCTCCTGGCTGGGGTTCTCCTGGCCTTTTCCCTCCGGCGGAGATTCGCGCTCTGCCTTCTCCTTGTCCTGGGCGTCCTTTACGCCTGGGCCGCGGCCCCCGGCGAGCGGACCCTGCCCGAAGAATCCCTCTACCGCCCCGTCGAGGCGGCGGGGTTTTTCGTCTCTCCGCCGGTGCGCCTGGAAGGCGGGTACTCCCAGGAGTTCCGGGTGCTCGCCCCGGCGGGGCTGGGCACGCTGCCCGTCCTGTCGGCCCGGGAGTTCGAGATAGGGCGGGAGCACCTCCTCTCCCTTACGGTCCACGCCCGCAGGAGGCGTCTGAACCCGGGCTCATGGCCCCGGGAGCCCTACGGGGTGCTGGCTTCGGTGAGGGGGACCGGGAGGCTCAGGCGGTCCGTGCTCCTCTCCGTCAACCGGATGAGGGAAAGGCTCAACGGCTTTTTCAGGGAGAGCTTCGGGCCGGAGAAGGCCTCTTTGCTCATGGCCATAACCACGGGGGAGAGGCGGGGCATGGACCCGGCGCTCAGGGAGGCCTTCAACCGGGCCGGGCTCGCCCACGTCTTCAGCATATCGGGAACGCATTTCGCGTTTTTCGGACTTTTCCTCTTCGGCCTCTTCCGGGCGGTCTTGAGACGCCTGCCCCGGCGGGCCCTGGAGCTCTTGACCCGCAGGCTCACGCCCGGCGAGGGGGCGGCCCTCCTCACCCTGCCTTTCATGCTGGCTTACCTGGGCCTGTCCGGGGCGTCCATACCGGCGGTGCGGGCCTTCCTCATGATGAGCCTGTTTCTGGCCGGGATGCTTCTGGGCCGCCGCGGCGCCTGGCTCAATTTTCTCCTTCTGGCCGCCGTGGTCCTGGTCCTCTCCGACCCCACGGTGCTTCTGAGCCTGTCCTTTCAGCTTTCCTTCCTCGCCGTGCTGTTCATCGGTTTCGTCGTGAAGGAAAGGAGGGGAGAGGGCGCGCCCCGGGGCTTGCGGGAGCGGCTTTCCTCACCCCTCTGGATAACCCTTGCGGCCACCCTGGGGGTGGCCCCTCTGGTGGCCTATGCCTTTCATTACGTCTCCGTGGTATCGCCTCTTTCCAACCTGCTGGTCACCCCCCTGGTGGGGTTCATCCTCGTGCCGGCCTCGCTTCTGGCCTCTTTCCTCTACCTGCTCACCGGCCATGCCGTCCTCACCCCCGTCCTGGGGGCCCTGGCGGGCGTGAGCATCTCCCTGGCCCGATGGCTGAGCGCGGCGCCTCTTGCTTCGCTGCCCGTACCGTCCTTTCCCCCGGCGCTGCTTTTTCTTTTCTACGGGGGCTTCCTCCTGTTCTGGGCCCTCAGGCGGAAGGCCCTTCTCCTGGTGCCGGCCCTGGCCCTGCTCACCGCCCTCGTTTTCGTCCTTTCCCCCGCGGCCGCTTTGCGGGTGGCCTTCCTCGATGCGGGGGAGGCGGACGCCGCGGTGGTGGAGCTTCCCGACGGCAAGGTGCTGGTCGTGGACACGGGACGGAGCGGCTGGGAGGTGGCCAACTACCTGCGCACCAGAGGGAGGCGGCGGATAGACGCCCTGGTGCTTACCCATGGTCTGGGACAACGGACGGCTCCGCTATCCGCCCGGTTTCTTCGGGGCGAGCGGCGGCCCTGTCCACCGCAGGCTTGAGCGCGGCGACGTCCTGGAAGGCCGGGGCTGGAGCATCCACGTGCTTCATCCCTACCGGGGTTTCTACACCTGGGAGGACAGGGCGGACCGCGAGATGAACAACGATTCCCTGGTCTTTCTTCTGCGGGGGGAGGGAGCTTCTTTCCTCTTCACCGGAGACGTGGAGGAGGAGGCCTGTGAGGACCTCTCGGCCCTGGGGACGCGCCTGCGCGCCCAGGTCCTCAAGGTGCCCCACCACGGGCTGAACGCCGGGACGGACGGCGAGCTCTTCGCGCTGGCCCGGCCTTCCCTGGCCGTGGTGACGGCCGACAGGCGAGAGGGCTTCGAGGACATGGCACGGGGCGCGCGGGTCTTGTTCACCGGGGAGGACGGGGCCGTGAGGATGAGCGAGCAGGGCGGCGCCCTCAGGGTGAGCACCTATGCTTCTCATATCCTGGAGGAGCACCCCGGCTTGAGCGCGGAGGGGCGCAACCTCGCAAGGCTCTTTTTCCGGTGGTAGTTTTTCCCTATCGCAGGAGGGGCCGGATGGGATATAATCAACCCATGAGAAAGGGGCTTTTCCTTGTCGTCCTCCTCGCCCTTGCCCTGGCGGGCTGCCAGAGGCAGGCCCTGGCGCCCACGGCTCTTGAGAAGGGGCGCGAGAAGGAGGTCCTCAAGGTGCAGGACGCCGTGGAGGTCCTGGATGCCATGGAGCGAATCCCCGAGAAGAGCATTCCGCCCGCCCTGTTGGGTAACGCCCGCGGCGTGGCCGTCATCCCCGGCGTCATCAAGCTGGGCTATGTGCTGGGCGGCCGCCACGGGACCGGGGTCCTCCTGGTGCGCACCGCGAAGGGGTGGAGCTACCCCGTCTTCATCAGCCTGAGCGGCGGGAGCGTGGGCTTGCAGGTGGGGGCCCAGTCCGCCGATATCGTCCTGGTCTTCAAGAGCACAAAGAGCATAGACGGAATCCTGAGCGGGAAGTTCACCCTGGGGGCGGACGCCTCGGTGGCGGCCGGGCCGGTGGGGCGGCAGGCCGAGGCGAGCACGGACGCGCAGCTCAAGGCGGAGATTTACTCCTACGCCAGAAGCAGGGGGCTCTTTGCCGGTGTCTCTGTGGAGGGCTCGGTCTTGAGCGTTGACGGCGGCGCGGACGCCGACTTCTACCGCGCCCCGGGCGTGGGGGCCCGGGATATCTTCTCCGGGCGTGACGTGGGACGGGCGCACCCCGTGGCGGAGAAGCTCAGGGCGACGCTGAAGAAATACACAACGGAGTAAGCCTCACCCGAGGGTCGCCTCGAAGGCCCGGGTCAGCCGCTCCAGGTGGAGCTTTTCCTCCTCGGCCAGCGCGAAGAAGACCTCCCTGGCCTCCTCGTCCCTGGCCAGACGGTGCATGGTGAGATAGAGGTCATAGGAGTTGGCCTCCAGCGACATGGCCAGCTCCAGGGCCTCCCCCGGCGGCTTTCCCCGCGCCCAGGCGAGGCACTCGGCTACCGTAAGGCCCCCTTCCATCCGGTCCGTGCCGTCCCCGGGTATCTCGGAGTCCGGGAAACCCCGCGGGAGCTTCCTTTGCACAAGTTTCAGATACAGGCGGGCCAGGGCGTCCCCGTGCGTTTCCTCGGCGCGGGCCAGGCTGTGGAAAAGGGAGGCCGCCTCCTCCGCCCGGTGCATCTCGCCCAGGCCGCCGTAGAAGCGCCGGTTTCCGCGCTCCAGGACCGAGGCCAGGGCGATGAGCCGCCCGGTATCTTCTCCCTGGGCGAAGTAGGCCGTGCCGGCCTCCGGCGGCCCTTCGCTGACCAGCCCCTCCCAGGCCCTGATGCCGCCGCTTAGGCTGCAGACCTCCCGGAAGCCCTCTTCTTCCAGGATGTGCGCGGCCGCCTGGCTGCGGGACCCGGAGGCTCAGTACACGACGGTGGGCTTTCGGGGGTCGAGCTCGCCCAGGCGCCCCCTGAGCTCGCCCAGGGGGATGAGCACGGCGCCCGGGAGATGCCCCTTCTCGTATTCCCGGGGCTGCCGGACGTCCAGAAGGGCGTACTGGCCCGTCTTGCTCCGCTTCATAAGCCATTTGACCTCTCCCGCCGTGCAGGAGGGGACCCGGCGGAAAAAGTCATCGACGCCTGCCATGACAAGAGTATAGCGCCTCCCGGGAGCGCGGACAAGGGAGGCTCCCGGCGCCCCGGCGGGGCCGCTCGACTGCTGTGATATGCCTCCGATTACGTTCAAGACGGGAAGGGCCTGCACGCCTCCG
Source organism: Nitrospirota bacterium (assembly GCA_037386965.1). Lineage (NCBI taxonomy): Bacteria > Pseudomonadati > Nitrospirota > Nitrospirota bacterium. Next base: position 6,514 of record JARRLN010000085.1, on the reverse strand, counting down.
GCCTGTTTCTTCAAGAAATTTCACGGCATGGAAAAGGTGGTTGACATCCTTCCATGAGGGGTATATATTGGAAACGCAAGCCTTATTGATTTATAAGCGAAATTAATGAAACCTTAAAGATAAATTCGGGGCGGGTCGTAGAAATTTCTTCTCAGGAAGGAGAGCAGCCGTATGGAAATCTCACGACGTAGCTTCCTGAAGTTCTCCGGCGGGGCGGTGGCCGCAAGCACCGCGGGCCTTGAGCTTCATGCGCCGCGTGAGGCCGAAGCCAAGGACCTCCCCATCCGGGACGCCGCGACCACCACGACAATCTGCCCGTATTGCGCGGTGGGGTGCGGCATCCTGGCGTACGTCAAGGACGGCAAGATCATCAACACCGAAGGGGACCCCGAGCATCCCATCAACAGGGGGACCCTCTGCTCCAAGGGGGCCTCACTCTACCAGTTGGCCAACAACCCCAAGCGGCTGACCAAGCCCCGGTATCGCGCCGCCGGTGCCAGGGAGTGGAAAGAGGTGGAGTGGGACTGGGCGCTGGACGAGATAGCCAAGCGGGTCAAGGACACCCGGGACAAGACCTTCATGGTCAGAAACGACAAGGGCCAAGTGGTCAACCGCACCGACGGCATCGCCCACGTCGGCAGCGCGGCCCTGGACAACGAGGAGTGCTACATCCTGCAGAAGTGGCTTCGCTCCATCGGGCTTGTCTACATCGAGCATCAGGCCCGAATATGACACTCCGCAACTGTAGCGGCTCTGGCAGAGTCGTTCGGTCGCGGCGCGATGACGAACCACTGGATTGACATCAGAAACGCCGACGTCATCCTCGTCATGGGGAGCAACGCGGCGGAGAACCATCCCATCAGCTTCACCTGGGTGACCGAGGCGAAACAGAAGGGGGCCAAGCTCATAAGCGTGGACCCGCGCTTCACCCGCACCTCGGCCAAGGCCGACGTGTACGCCCCCCTCAGGTCCGGCACCGACATCGCCTTCCTCAACGGCATGATGAACTACATGTTCCAGAACAAGCTCTACGACGAGTTCTACGTCAAGCACTACACCAACGCCCCCTTCCTCGTGGACCCCGCCTTCAGGCTCCCGGGCGAGTCGGGCGTCTTCTCCGGCTACGAGCCCGAGGCCAGGAAGTACGACAAGAGCACGTGGGCGTTTCAGAAGGACGAGCAGGGGGTCATCAAGAAGGACATGAGCATGGAGGACCCCCAGTGCGTTTTCCAGCTCCTCAAGAAGCACGTCTCCCGCTACAACCTGGACATCGTCAGCAGCGTTACCGGCACCCCCAAGGAGAAGCTCGTGGAGGTCTACAACCTCTACGCCTCCAGCGCGGTGCCCACCAAGAAGGCCACCATCCTGTACGCCATGGGCTGGACCCAGCACACCGTGGGGACCCAGATCATACGGGCCATGAGCATAATACAGCTCCTCCTGGGCAACATGGGCGTGGCCGGCGGCGGGGTGAACGCCCTGCGTGGGGAGAGCAACGTGCAGGGCTCCACGGACCACTGCCTCCTGTTCCACATCCTGCCGGGGTACCTGAAGACGCCGCGGGCCTCGGACACCACCCTGGAGGCGTACAACAAGAGGTACACGCCCACCACCGACGAGCCCCACAGCCTGGACTGGTGGAAGAACTATCCCAAGTACTCGGTCAGCCTGCTCAAGGCCCATTTCGGGGATGCCGCCACCGGGGACAACGAGTTCGGCTACCAGTGGCTCCCCAAGCTTGACGACGGGCAGAACGCCTCCTGGATAATGCTCTTCCACCAGATGTTCAAGGGGCAGTTCGACGGGTTCTTCGCCTGGGGGCAGAACCCCGCCTGCTCGGGGACCAACGCGAACAAGACCCGGGAGGCCCTGGCCAAGCTCAAGTGGATGGTCAACGTCAACCTCTTCGACAACGAGACCGGCTCATTCTGGCGCGGCCCCGACGTGAACCCCGACGACGTGCAGACCGAGGTCTTCCAGCTCCCGGCCGCCCTCTCCGTGGAGAAGGAGGGCAGCATCACCAACTCCGGCCGGTGGGCCCAGTGGCGGTACAAGGCCGTGGACCCGCCGGGAGAGGCGAAGCGCGACAGCTGGATAATGAACGAACTGTACTACCGGGTGAAGACCCTCTACGAGAAGCAGGGAGGCGCCTACCCGGACCCCGTGGTGAAGCTCGCCTGGCACTACGGCCAGAAGAACAACGAGGGCAAGGTCCTGGACATCGACGCGCACGCCATCGCCAGGGAGATTAACGGCTATTACACGGAAGGCCCGAACAAGGGCAAGCTGGTGGCCAATTTCACCAAGCTGGCCGACGACGGTTCCACCAGCTCGGGCAACTGGCTCTACAGCGGCTCCTACAACGAGGGCGGCAACATGATGGCCCGCCGCTCCCAGAGCGACCCCACCGGCATGGGGCTTTATCCCGAGTGGTCCTGGTGCTGGCCGGTGAACCGGCGCATCATCTACAACAGGTGCTCCGTGGACCTGGAGGGCAAACCCCGCGACCCCAAGAGGCCCGTCATCTACTGGAACGGCACCAAATGGGTGGGCGACGTGCCCGACGGCGGCGCTCCTCCCATGGGACAGGGTGGCTACAAGCCCTTCATCATGAAGCCCGCCGGCATGGGCCGCATATTCGGCCCGGGGCTTCACGACGGGCCCTTCCCCGAGCATTACGAGCCCCTGGAGTGCCCCGTCCAGGAGAACGCCATGAACAAGCAGCGCATCAACCCCGCGGCGAAGCTCTTCGTCGACGTGACCACCAAGGAGGTCGCCATAGCGGGCACGGGGCTCCCGCAGGACTACTTTGCCACCTGCGACGTCCGCTACCCCTATGTGGGGACCACCTACCGGGTGACCGAGCACTGGCAGACGGGGGTCGTGACCCGCCATGAGCCCTGGCAGCTGGAGATGCAGCCCCAGAACTTCGTCGAGATGAGCGTGGAGCTTGCCAAGGAGTTGGGCATCAAGAATGGCGAAGAGGTGCTTGTGGAATCGGCCCGGGGCTCCGTGCACGCCATCGCCATGGTGACCCACAGGTTCAGGCCTTACAACATCCAGGACTCCACGGTCCACGAGGTGGGGTTGCCCTGGTGCTTCGGGTGGGAGTATCCGCCGCCGGACCGCCAGGCGTTTGACAGCTCCAACCTGCTGACGCCGACCATAGGGGACGCCAACACGATGATACCGGAGACCAAGGCCTTCATGTGCAACGTCAAGAAACTGAAAGGGGGTGAGTGACGATGGCCGCAAACATGGAGCATTTGAGCGGCACGGATGTTTTCAAGAAGAGAAAGGGCCTTCTGATCACCCCTGAGCGGTGCATCGCCTGCCGGGCCTGCCAGACGGCCTGCAAGGAGTGGAACCAGCTTCCGGCGGAAGAGACCAGGAACCGGGGCAGCTACGAAAACCCGCCCGACCTGACCCCGTACCTCTACAACAAGATACGGTTCGTGGAGCTTTCGGAGGACTCCAAGCTCTCCTGGCTGTTCATCAGCCGCCGGTGCATGCACTGCGGGCTGGCCGGGTGCATACAGATATGTCCGGCCCCGGGGGCGCTTTTCCGCACCAAGGACGGGCTGGTCGTCTTCGACAAGGACAAGTGCATCGGCTGCAAGCTCTGCCAGGCGGGCTGCCCCTTCGACGTGCCCCGCTACGACGCGAACGACCGCATCTCCAAGTGCCACATGTGCGAGGACCGGGTGCCCTACGGGCTGGAGCCGGCCTGCTCGAAGGCCTGCCCCACCAACGCCATCCGCTTCGGCGACAGGGACGAGCTGGCCTCCGTCGCCAAGGGCGAAGGGTACAAGACCGTCTACGGCGAGGGCCGGGAGGACCTCCAGGGGCTGGGCGTGCTTTACGCCTTCAAGGAGGCCCCCGAGCACTACGGCTTCTCCTCGAGCCCCGACCTGCCGGCCAGCGTGGCCTTCTGGCGGACCGTCATGAAGCCCTTGAGCCTCATCGGCCTCGGCGCTTCGGTGGCCGCGGTGGCCGCCCACTACATAAGCGTGGGGCCCAAGGAGGTCCATCCTGCGGAGGGTGAGGAGGAGAAGAAGGAAGGAGGTGAGCGGTCATGACAAAGATGGTGGAGAAAGCCTCCGTCGGCGAACGCTACAACCACTGGATATTGGTCCTGAGCTTCTTCGTCCTGGCGCTCACCGGGTTCGGGTTCATTTTCAACGACCTGAACTGGCTGGATACGGTCTTCGCCGGAAACCACATAGCCTCCGGCATCCACAAGTGGGCGGGCGTGGTCTTCATCCTCTCGCTCCTGTTTTCCCTGGCGAGCTACCTCGGAGAGTCCCTCACCTGGGGCCCCGAGGACTCCCAGTGGATGCGCCTGAGGGGCGGGTATTTCTCCTCGGAGGCGGAGGTGCCCCCGCAGGGGAAGCTCAACGCCGGGCAGAAGCTTTTCTATCTCACGGTGCTGTTCTTCGGCGTCGTCATGGCCGCCTCGGGGTTCATCCTCTGGCTCATGGGCGGAGACCGGACGTGGATGCAAATCGGCCACTTCTTCCACAACCTGGCCTTCCTGGTCTTCGTCGTTGCCATTCCCGTTCACATCTACCTGGCCACGGCGGCCAACCCCGGGACGTTCCGCATCATGACCCGGGGGACGGTGCCCCTGTGGTGGGCGAAGAAGCGCCACGGCAAGTGGGTGAAGGAGGCCGGCCTGGACTGACCGGGCATGAACAGACAGTCGGAGGGCGGGGCCCCGAGCGGGGCCCCGCCGCATCCGGCGGGGGAGGAAGGACTGCACATGGGCGCATGGATAAGAGCAGGGCTGGCCCTTTGCCTCGCCCTGTCCCTTTTTTCGGCCCTGGGACCGACGGCCCGGGCCGCCGAGAAAAGGGTGGACATCCCCCTCGAGGGCTCGCCTACCATGGGGCCCCCGGACGCCCCGGTCACCATTGTCGAGTTTCTCGATTACCAGTGACCCCACTGCAGGGGGGTCGGTCCGGCCATCCACAAGCTCATCGCGAACTACAGGGACAAGGTGCGCTTCGTCATCAAGTTCTTCCCGTACAAGTACAGGCACTTCTCGTTCATAGCGGCCGAGGCGGCCCTGGCGGCGTGGAGGCAGGGGAAATTCTGGCAGATGCACTGGAAGCTCCTGGAGGAGCCACGCCTGGACCGAGACAGCCTCATCCGCTACGCCGGGGAGCTGGGGCTTGACGTGAAGAAATTCACCAGCGACCTGGACAGCATGGCCGACAAGGACATCATCGAGCGGGACCTGGCTCTGGCCCGGAAGCTCGACCTCTATAACACCCCGGCCTTCTTTTTCAACGGGCGGAAGGTCCTGGGCGACAGGCCCTACGACAACCTGGAGAAGATATTCCTGGAGGAGCTGCATGCGGCAGAGAACAAGGATAGGTAGCGCCCTGGCCGCCGTGGTTTTCCTGGCCGCCCTTCTGGCGGGCCCGGCCCGGGGCGAGGGACCCGAGCCCATCGGGAAACCCGCGGTGCCGGAGACCAACCCCATGAGCCCGGAGAAGGTGGAGCTGGGCAAACAGCTCTTCTTCGACCGGCGCCTCTCCGGCGACGGCACCATGAGCTGCGCCACCTGCCACGACCCGGACATGGCCTTCACCGACGGCCTGGACATCTCGCTGAACTACCCCACCACCCGGAACTGGCGCAACTCCCCCACCCTCATCGACGTGGCCTTCGCCCGCTATCTGTTCTACGACGGCCGGGCCCGCTCTCTGGAAGAGCAGGCCCTCTTTCCCATGATGTCCAGCTTCGAGATGAACCAGAACCTGGACTACCTGGAAGAGGAGCTCAAGGAGGTGCCCGAGTACGTGCAGGCCTTCCAGAAGGTCTTCGGCGGAATCATCACCCGCGAGCGGGTGGCCATGGCCCTGGCGGCCTTCGAGAGGACCCTTATCTCCAAGGGCGCCCCCCTGGACGCCTACCTCAGGGGTGATAAGGGGGCCCTTTCGGATGAGGCCAGAAAGGGGCTCGAGCTTTTCACCGGCAAGGCCGGATGCTCCCGCTGCCACTACGGCGTTATCCTCTCAGACGACAAGTTCCACGCCCTGGATGTGCCGGACAACCCGAAGCTCACCGACCCCATGGTGGCCGCTACCGTCCGCTTCGTGGCCAAGGTGTACAAGTATGAAGACTACGCGAACCTCACCGAGGACCCCGGCCGTTACCTGGTGACCAAGGACCCCAAGGACTGGAAGGCCTTCAAGACCCCCTCGCTGAGGGAGGTCTCCCGGACCGCCCCCTACATGCATAACGGCGTTTTCAAGACGCTGGACGAGGTCATCCAGGTCGCTCAACGGCTCGGCTTCCACGCCCTTTGCCTGAAAAGCATGCACCTGCCGCTGGACAGCTCCGATACGGCCATCCAGGCGGCCGCCCAGTTTTTCCTGCAAGCTGATCGTATCCGGAACTTGTCCCATTTCTAATGCCAATTGATACGACGGGGCTCAAAATTGATGTTCCGGATGATGTTAAAGGAAAAGACTATACAATTTTCGCAGGGGTTGATGGCATGATG
>JARRLN010000084.1 GCA_037386965.1 Nitrospirota bacterium | reverse complement strand
TGCTCAGGAGGGGGAGCCGTCCGAGGCGGTGACCGTGTTCTTGCCGGCGTACTTGGAGGCGTAGAGGGCGTCGTCGGCGGGCTTGATGAGGCCGGCCACGCTCCGTGCGCCGGGCCCGCAGGCCGACACCCCGATGCTCAGGGACGCCTCCACCGCCACACCGTCGTCCAGGCGCGTATGGGCGCGCTCCATGGCCTTTCTCACCTTCTCGGCAAAGTTCAGGGCCCCCCTGAGGTCGGTCTCCGGCAGGATGACCATGAACTCGTCGCCCCCGTAACGGCCTGCCACGTCCGCCTGACGGAGGAGGCCGCTCAGGGTGTCCGCCACGGTGCAGAGCACCCGGTCCCCGGCGTCATGCCCGTAGGCGTCGTTTATGGCCTTGAAGGAGTCCACATCGCAGAGAACGACCGAGAGCATGCTCCCGAAACGGCTGGCGCGGGAGAGCTCCTGCGAGAGGCGCTCGATGAGGGCCCGCCTGTTCAGAAGCCCCGTGAGGGCGTCCGTGCGGGAGAGGTGCTCGAGCTCCTCGATGAGGGCCGCCTTCTCGTGCTCGACGAGCTTTCTCTCCGTGATGTCCCTGAGGTGCTCGATAACGTGGGAGACCTGGCCGCCCTGGTCCTTGATAGGGTAGGTGAAGACTTCGAGCCATTTCTCGGGCCCCTCGACCACCAGGGCCTTTCGCTCGAGGCCGTGGTGACCCTGACCAGGGTGAAGTCCCTGTCCAGGATGCAGAAGGGGTCGTTGATGCTTTCCAGGCTGGTGCTGAGAAAACTCAGGGAGTGGCAGAGGGCGGCCTCCGCCTCCCGCCGCTGGGCCACCTCCCGCTTGAGCTCCCGGTTGACCTCCTCCAGCTCCCGGGTGCGCTCGGAGACGGAGAGCTCCAGGGCGTCGCGGTGGCTCCTCAGCTGGCTCTCCGCCCGCATGTGCGTGCGGGCCAGCAGGAAACGAGCCGCCAGAATCGCGCAGAGGCCGACCGCGGCGGGCGGGCCCCAGAGCGACAGGATGACCCCGCCGGGCGCGGGCCAGGCGGCCCAAAGGACAAAGGAGACGCCCAGGGCCAGAACCACCCCGGCGGACGCGACATGGTAAAGGATTCGCTTTCTCAATATGCCGGCCTCGTGGTCACCCTCTCTGTCTTTCGTAATCCACTGACGTTCGACATCCCTCAGGCCGCACTTTTTACCATGCCGAAAGAATTTTCCGGGTGATTCAGCTTACAGTCGGTTAAATGTGCGCCGCTGCCACTGAGAGTTGCCTGGAGAGCCTCTCCCGGGAGGCCGCGCCTCCGCTTTACAGGGCTTTGGCGGGGGATTTATAATTTCATGATGGCCGGAGGCGCGAGGAACAAGGAGGGGCAGGGGAAAGGCTGGAGGCCCTTCGTGGCGGGGAAAAGCGTTTCCTGGGTGTTGAAGGTCGTCCTTGCGTGCCTGGTCTTCCCGGCCGTGGTAGGCGTTTCCGTGGGGGGGTTCCTGGCGTTTGCCCGTACCGTGCCCTCCGTTGTGGAGCTGAAGCAGACGGCAAGCCCCAGCACCATCATCTACGCCGACGACGGCACCCTCCTGGGGGAGGTGAGCCTTCGCAAAGGCAAGCACGTTCCCTTCGAGCAGATTCCCCCCGATATCATCAACGCCGTCACCGCCGTGGAGGACTCCCACTTCTGGACCCACAGCGGGGTGGACTACCGGGCCATCATGCGGGCGGCCCTCACCGACCTCCTCAAGCGCGAGCTGAAGGAGGGCGGCAGCACCATCACGCAGCAGCTGGCGAAGATAACTTTCCTGACGCCCCAGAAGACGTTCAGGCGCAAGCTCAGGGAGTTCATCCTGGCCCGGCGCATAGAGAAGAACCTCTCCAAGAAGGAAATCCTGGAGCTTTACTTGAACCGCGTCTACTTCGGCCACGGGGCCTACGGAGTGGAGACGGCCGCCCGGACCTACTTTGGAAAATCCGTCGGGGACATCACCCTCCGGGAGGCGGCCATGCTGGCCGGGCTGCTGAAGGCCCCCGCGGCGTACTCGCCCTTCGCCGATTTCCAGAAGGCAAAGAGGCGGCAGGTGACCGTCCTGAAGCGCATGGAGGAGGTGGGCTTCCTTACCCGGAAAGAGCGCATGAAGGCACAGAAGACCCCCATATCCCTGGTCAGGCCCCGTCCCTCGGAAATGATGCACAAGTACTTCCTCGAATACATAAAGCAGTATCTGCAGGAGAAATACGGGGCCGAGGCCCTTTACAAGGGAGGCCTCCGCGTGCACACCACCCTGGACGTCAAGGCCCAGGCGGCGGCACAGAAGGCCCTCCGAAAAGGCCTCCGGGAACTGGACAAGCGGCAGGGCTTCCGGGGGCCCCTGGACCATCGGAACCTTGAGGAGGAGCCCGCGGAGGAGAAGACGAGCGCTTTCAAGCTGGTCCCGCCCGAGCGCGGCGACATCCTGCAGGGGGTGGTCCTCTCCGTCACCGGCGACGAGGCGGTGGTCCGCACCCGCTTCATCACGGGCACCCTCGCTTTGAAGGACGCCCGCTGGGCGAGGACCGTCCGGAAGCCGGGGAGCGGGAAGGCCACGGTGCTCAGGAACTTCACCCTGAAGAGCATCCTTCAGCCGGGGGACGTCATCCTGGTGGGAGTGAAGTCCATGAAAGGCGAGCGAGTGCATTTCTCCCTGGAGCAGGAGCCCCAGGTCCAGGGGGCGGTGGTGGCCCTGGAGCCTTACTCCGGCTATATCAGGGCCATGGTGGGAGGATACGACTTCACCAAGAGCGAGTTCAACCGCGCCGTCTACGCCGAGCGCCAGGTGGGCTCGGCTTTCAAGCCCGTCGTCTATGCCCTGGCCCTTCAGTCCGGCTTCACCCCGGCAAGCGTCATCGTGGACGAGGAGATAAGCTTCGACGACGAGGAGGCCGACGAGGAGCTGAAGGAGCAGACCCAGGAGACCATGAAGGACGCCGCCTCAAAGGAAGGCCAGGAGCTGGAGGTCTGGGTCCCCAGAAACTACGACGAAAAGTACCACGGCCCCACCCGGCTGAGGGACGCCCTGGCCTACTCCAGAAACGTCGTTACCGTCAAGCTCGCCGATGCCATCGGCATCACCCGCCTCATCAACTTCGCCCGGCAGGTGGGCATCAAAAGCCACATGCAGCGGGACCTCACCATCGCCCTGGGCTCCATGAGCATCACCCCGCTGGAGTTGACCAGCGCCTACGGCTCCTTCGCCAACAGCGGGGTTAAGATGCAGCCCATCGCCATCAAGTACATCACCGACAAGAAGGGCCGCGTCCTGGAGAGCAACGAGCCCCAGGGCCGCAGGGTGATGGACCGCCAGACCGCCTTCCTCATGACCTCCATGCTTGAGGACGTGGTCAACTACGGCACCGGCTGGAGAGCCCGCAGCCTGGGCGTCCCGGTGGCCGGAAAGACCGGAACCACCAACGAGTACAGGGACGCATGGTTTCTGGGATACACCACCCAGATGGTCGCGGGCGTCTGGGTGGGGTTCGACGAGCCCCACTCCCTGGGCAAGGACGAGACGGGCTCCAGGGCCGCCGCCCCCATCTGGGTGGACTTCATGCACGCCAGCACCCCCCGGAGCCGCACGGAGGACTTCCCCATTCCGCCGGGCATCGTCACCCGGCTCATAGACCCGGAGACCGGGCTTCTGGCCAACCGCTGGACCGAGAAACCCCTGCGTGAGTACTTCAAAAAAGGCACCGAGCCCACCAAGCACGCCCCCTCCATCTGGCAGTGGCAAGAGCCCTCCTTCTTCTAGCGGGGCACCAGTGCCCTTCTCTCACCCACCGCACCAAGCCGTCCCATGAGCAAGCCCTTTCGATGTCCGGTCGCTTAGGCCCTTGGCTTGGTATAATGAGGGGCGCCGGGAGGAGCTGCTGCTCCATGCATTGAAGGGCCGGCACGACGGTGCCGGCGACCGGCCTTGAAATAATCGTTTTTCAGGCTTCACAGCCGTATATGAAACTAACGGGTCAATCAGGAGGTTCGTGCGTGATAGAGTCGAGGATATTCCGCGAGTACGACATCCGGGGCGTGTGGGAGAAAGACCTGACGCCCGAAGCGGTGGCCGCCCTTGGACGGGCCTTCGCCTGTTATCTGAAGGAGAGACTCACGGGGGACACCCTCACGGTAAGCGTGGGCAGGGACGCCCGCCTGAGCAGTCCCCGCATCCTGGAAATCCTCTGTACGGAGCTTACCCAGAGCGGGGTCAACGTCGTGGACATCGGCCTGTGCCCCACGCCGCTACAGTATTTCTCGCTCTTTCAGCTCCCCGTGGACGGGGGCATCATGATTACGGGGAGCCATAACCCGCCGGAGTTCAACGGCCTGAAGGTAAGCGTGGGGACCGAGACGCTCTTCGGGGAGAGTATTCAGGCACTGAGGGCCCTGGTCGAGAAGGGCACGAGGTGCACCGGCCGGGGCGAGATACGGGCCCATAACATCGTGGCCGACTACATCGAGTTCATGAAGGGAAGGTTTTCCCGCCTGGACGGCCTGAAGGCGGTGCTGGACGCCGGAAACGGCGTCGGCGGCATTGTGGCCCCCGAGCTCATGCGCTCGCTGGGGGCGGACGTGGTGGAGCTTTACACCGAGCCCGACGGGCGCTTCCCCAACCACCATCCCGACCCCGTGGTCCTGGAGAACGTCAGGGACCTGGCCAGGACCGTGAAGAAAACGGGCGCGCACGTGGGGGTGGGATACGACGGGGACGCGGACCGTATCGGGGTGGTGGACGAGCGGGGCGAGGTGGTCTGGGGAGACAGGCTCATGGTCATCTTCTCCCGGGACGTCTTGAGGGAGCGGCCCGGGGCCACCATCATCGGGGAGGTCAAGTGCTCCCAAAGCCTCTATGAGGACATCACCGCCCACGGGGGCCAGGCGGTGATGTGGAAAACCGGGCACTCGCTCATCAAGAAGAAAATGAAGGACTCCGGCGCCGCCCTGGCGGGGGAGATGAGCGGGCACATCTTCTTTGCCGACCGCTACTACGGCTACGACGACGCCGTGTACGCAAGCCTGCGGCTTCTGGAGGTCATGAAGAAAAACGGGAAGCCCTACTCCGTGCGGCGGCTCCTCGAGGACCTGCCCAGGACCGTCTTCACCCCGGAGATACGGGTGGACTTCCCGGACGAGAAGAAGTTCGAGGTCCCCTCCCTCGTCAAGGACGCCTTCGCGGACTACCCCATCATAGACATCGACGGCATCCGCATCCAGTTTCCCGAGGGGTGGGGGCTGATACGGGCCTCCAACACGCAGCCCGCCCTCGTGCTCAGGTTCGAGGCCCGGGACGAGGAATCGCTGAAAAAGATACGCCGGAAGGTGGAGCGGGAGCTTCGCCGGGTGGCGTCGGTGTGAGCACACGCCCCGGGAAGCGGAGAAGGAAAGCACAATGCTCCCCGGGGTCGGCCCCCGGGGGTTACTTCTTCGAGTCCTTCTCCTCCTGGACGTTCGAGGCCTTCTCCTGCTTCATGAGCTTTTTGGAGATGTACACGACGCAGTCCTCGCAGAGCTTTCCGCTTTCCCGCTGGCATATCTGCTGGTTCAGCTCCCAGCAGGGCTTGCTCCTGTCGATGAAGGCGGAGCACTTCGTGCGCTTGTCCTCGGAGCACTCGGTCAGCTCCCAGCACGGGGCGTAGTCCATGAGCTTCTTGATGCCCTGGATGCTGATCTTCTTGGTGTGGATGAGCTCCCGGATGCAGCGGAGCCACTTGATGTCGTTCTCCGAGTAGTAGCGGTTCTTGTTCCTGCGGGCGGGCTTGATGAGCCCATGTTTCTCATAGAGGCGAAGCGTCTGGTCGGTGGTCCCGATAAGCTCGGCCACTATCCCGATGGGATAGAGAGGGACGTTGGCCTTTTCCTTCTCTTGTAGTTCCTTCTTGAGTTTCGCCATGATTCAATCGAAGTAGTAACTCTAATTATTAAACAATTTTTTAACCACAAAAAGCAAGTCTTATGGGGACCAGTCCCCTTTTTAAAGACAGTCGAGACGTAGTCGGTTCCGGAGCCGTTCCTTGAGCACCATGTCCCGATGTCAGAACGCTCCGGGCCGAGCCCGGGGGGCACCAGTCCCCTTCTCAAACACCAGCCGAGACGTGGTTGGTTCCAAAACCGTTCCTTGAGCAAGCCCTTTCGGTGTCAGAACGTTCTGGGCCGCGCCCAGCGCTCCGGGGCGTGCCCGGAAATTCTCTGCTTCAAAATGTTTAAATATAGCGATAATACGCAAGGAGCGGGAGAGTGGACATATCCGTCATCATTCCTCTTTTCAACGAAGAGGAAAACGTCGAGCCCCTGTACGAGCGGCTTTCCGAGGTCCTCGGACGCCTGGGGAAGAGCTATGAAATCATATTCGTGGACGACGGCAGTACGGATGGGACCTCCTCTTTGCTCGAAGAGCTGCAGGCCGGAGACGATAATGTCATAGTCCTTTTCATGAGAAGGAATTTCGGCCAAACGGCGGCATTCACGGCGGGTTTCGACGAGGCCCGGGGAGACGTCATCGTCACGATGGACGGAGACATGCAGAACGACCCGGCGGATATTCCGAAGCTGCTGGAACATATGGAAGAGTACGAGCTGGTCAGCGGATGGCGCAAGAACCGGCAGGACGTCTTCCTGACGAGAAAACTTCCATCCATGGCGGCAAACTGGCTTATCAGCCGGATAACCGGGGTAAAGCTGCACGATTACGGCTGTTCCCTGAAAGCGTACCGGAAGGACGTCGTCAAGGCCCTCAGGCTCTACGGCGATATGCACCGTTTCATCCCGGCAATCGCCAACTGGTACGGCGTACGGGTTACCGAGGTCGAAGTCGACCACCATCCGCGGCTCAGGGGAAAGTCCAAGTACGGCCTGTCCAGGGTTACCAAGGTCATTCTCGACCTCTTGACCGTACGGTTTCTTCAGAGCTTCTCGACCAAGCCGATACAGTTTTTCGGCCCGATAGGTTTGGGCCTGGGCTTTCTCGGGTTCCTGATATCGCTGTACCTGACCGGCCAGAAGATACTTTTCGGCGCCTCCATCGGCAACCGGCCCCTGCTGCTCCTCGGCGTGCTCCTGATAATCATAGGCATACAGCTCGTGGGCATGGGCCTGCTGGGCGAGATGCTGGTGCGGATATATCACGAGAGCCAGAGAAAACCCGTCTATGTTCTGAAGAAAAAAATTGGCGCCCGCTCGTAAAAAGACCCTGCTCTTCCTGCTCAAACTGCTGTTCAGCTCGGGGGCGTTGTATGTCGTCTTCATGAAAGCCGGCCCGCATGACGTCCTGGGACTGATGAAAAGCATCACTCCGTGGTCCTTTGTTTCCGCCGTGGCCCTGTATCTCGCGGCCCAATTCCTTTCGTCGGTCAGGTGGATGTTTCTTCTCCCGACACGCATGGGTCTTGTGCGGCTTTTTCGCCTGTACATGCTGGGCTCTTTCTTCGGGACGTTTCTTCCGGGCCTGGTAAGCGGCGATGCCGTAAAGGCATATTACCTGTACCGCGAGACCGCAAAGGGCGCGGAGGCCCTTTCCTCCACCTTTATGGACCGCTATATCGGGTTTGCCGCCCTGATGGCGCTCGGCACGCTGGCCTATCCCCTGGGGTTTCGCTACCTGAGGGGGTCGTGGATACAGTGGACCCTTCCGGCTCTCGTAGTTCTTTTCGTCCTGGCCAGTTTCCTGTTTTTCCGCCTCAGGCTGGGCAGGCGGATAGGCGTTCTGAGGGATGCATACGGTATTTTCCCCGTTTATCTCAAGGATTCCGGCCTGATGGCAAAAACCTTTCTCCTTTCCGTCGCCGTGCAGGCTTTGGGCATTTTTGCGGTTTACATACTCGCCGGGGGCCTTGGCCGACACCTTCCCCTCTGGTCTCTCTTTATCTTCCTGCCCATCGTCATAACCCTGTCGGCCCTGCCGGTATCCGTTTCCGGCCTGGGCATACGGGAAGCCTCGATGGTCCTTCTCCTGGGGGCGGTTGGAGTAAGCCCGGCCGCGGCAACGGCCATTTCCCTGGCCTGGATGCTTTCGGTCATAACCGGCTCCCTGGCCGGGCTGTTCGAGTACTTCCGGGGCAGGGACAACCCGGTGCCGACGTGACAATGGCGGAGAGCGTCTCAGGCCCAACGCCCTAATGCCGCCCTATCAAGGCCGCCCCGAGGGCGAATCGTTCTCTGGAGCTGTACAGGTACGGGACGTTTATTATCCCCAGCGGTTCCGCGCCGGGGAATTCCCTTCTCATGAATGCCGGGACGGCATTTCCCCTGACCGTGGCGTCCCAGAGCAGGAGGCCGCCCCGGGCCAGCGCATCTTTTCGCTGCTGCTCGTCCATGAATCTGCGGTAATAATCGAAGTGAATAAATTTCCCCAGCCGGACATACCGCATGACACCGGCCGGCACGTACAGATTGTCCGATATTACCACCAGCGCGTCCGTTTCTCCGATTCCCCTCCGGGAAAGTTTCTCCTCCAAGGCGGCCGAAAGGCTTTCATAAGGGATGTGTATGCGTTTTGCATGCCCGATGTCGGGAGCAAAGCTCACCACCCCTCTGACGAGCAAGACTATTATGGCTATGCTCAGGGCAAACCGGGCAAGCCATGTATTCCTCCGGACAGTGCGGCCGGCATCCACGAGGGTAAACATGGCCAAGGGCAGGGTGAAAAGGACCGGGGCAAGCCACCTGCCCTTGACGATTTCGGGCCTGAGGACGACTATCACGCCCAGGACCGCCGCGTGCCCGGATATTGCAAGCCTGCGGAAGAACGACGTCAGGTCCTTTTGCGGCTGTGCGGCCTTCAAGGAAAGCCTCCCCCGGTAAAAAAGCCAGAACAAGAGGACGAAGACGAACGAATCAACGAATGCGCGCGGTATGAGTTGCACAAACGAAAAGACCGATACGGCCTCCGATGCCCCCGCTCCGGATTTGCTCATGGCGTGCTGGAGCGGCTGAAACCCGTGTGCCTCGAGCCAGTGCAGGTCAAGTGCCGAGACAAGAGAGAAGGCCGCGATGGAAAGGAATATCTTCCTGCTCAGAAGCGCCTTTCTCCACGGCCCGATGCTGAGGCCCGAAACGACGACAGCCAAGAGGAGAAACGAAAAATTGTACTTGGCCAGCATGCCCAGGCCGCTCAATGCGCCGAACATGACATAGGAAAGGGCGCTGCCCGAGCGCCGTACCCTTACGAAAGACAGGCACAGCCACGTGAACAGGGGCGGCTGCCCCTGTGCCATGAGACTCGGCACAAAGGCACGCATGAACTGTTCGGCTTCGTCCAACTGCATCGAGGACGGGGCAAGCATGCGCAAAAGGAAGTACGAAAGGCAATAAAGAGCTATTGCCGCAACGGCCAGGGGGTCTCCGTTTCCGGAAAAGGGGATTTTCCGTATCCCTTGGGGCGCATTCATGATTTCCTCTTGCACTTCGGACCCGGTATTCCGCTGGAATCCCGGTATTATAACCCCATAAGAGGAAAAAACAGGGGCACCAGTGCCCTTTTAAACTATCAAACCAAGCCGTCCCTTGGGCACAGCATTTCAATGCCCTATGCGAGCCCAGCGCGGCCAGGGGGACCAGTCCCCATTTTTAACCAGCTCCTGAGCAAGCCGTTTCAATATCCTGTCGCTCCGGGCCGCACCAGGGAGGACCAGTCCTCTTCTCACCATCAAACCCGGCCGTCCCCTGAGCAAGCCGTTTCAATATCCAGTCGTCCAGGCCGCGCCTGGCCGGTCTTGTGTTGCTCCGGGGTGAAAGGGTATACTACCGCACTGTGGTCATTTCCCTGGTCACTCCGACTGGCGATACATGCGCGTAGAGAAAAT
>JARRLN010000083.1 GCA_037386965.1 Nitrospirota bacterium | reverse complement strand
GGAATATTCTTTGCGTGCTCCCGCGAAAAGGCCGGTCACAAGCCAAAAAGTGAGTTTCTGGTGCCGAAGGGGGGATTCGAACCCCCACGGAGTTACCCCCACTAGACCCTGAACCTAGCGCGTCTACCAATTCCGCCACTTCGGCTCGCCCGGACCTGCTCTCCATGAATAATAGCCTTTATTCACGCACTTGGTCAAGCGCCCCCGGGGCGGGCGGCCCGCTCCGGAGAAGCCGCTCCCCTACTCTATGGTTACGGTGACTTCCATCTCCTTGTCGGGGGCGAGCGCCCGGGGCCTCAGTATCCTGAGGGCGACGGTCTCGCCCGCCTTTCTGCCGAAGAGGGCCGCCTTCAGGTCCCCGAAACTCTTGACCGTAAACCCGCCCGCCTCCAGAATGACGTCGTCCTTCTTGAGCCCCGCCTTCGCGGCCGGCGAGCCCGGCCTGACCCGGGTGACGGTGAGGCCTTTTTCCTTCTTCTCCACGGCCACCCCGATGAGCGGGGTCTGAGGGGCGGAGAGCTGCTGGGGGAAGAACACATAGTCGGCTATGTCCCTTTTCCAGTCCTCGCCGGAGGGGTTCAGGACGATGGCATAGGGCTTGCCGTTTAAGCGGTGGGCCCTCCTGGGGATGCCCGAGCCGTAAGCCACATGGCCCTGACCGGCGATGACCACCATCTGGTAGCCGGGGTTTTCCTTGAGAAAGTCCGCCACGGAGTGGGCCATGGTCTCGTCCCAGAGGACCTGGGCCTGGTAGAAGTTCGTAAACGTCCGTCCCGGGACCTTGCGGTGCGCCTCGAAAATCGTCCGGAGCCTCCGGCGGTAGGCGTCGTCGGTCATGTCCATGTCCGGGGGTATCTTCTCCCGCTCCTCGGGGGTGAGGGCGTCCAGCCCGCCGTCGGCCACCTTCTTGACGACCTCGGAGGCCTGGTTCAAGGCCACCACCGGGATGCCGTACGTGCGGGCGTAATCGAGAATCTCCCTGTAGAGGTTGTAGTTGAATCCCCAGCGCTCGTAGTACTCGGTGTCCTTCAGGAAGTCTCGGACGCCGATGTCCCCGGAAATGTAGGCATCCAGCGAAGGCTGGTAGGGCCGCTGAAACATCTCCATGCCGATGGCGAAGGCCCGCCCCTCCCTGTGGAGGGCCTCGATGACTGCGAGCTGCACCTTGTGGTCGGCGTAGTTCGGATGGGTCTCCCCGACGTAGATGATATCGGTGTCGATGATGCGCTCTATGATGTCTTTCAGGCTCAGGGCACGGGCCGGCGCGAAGCCAAAGGCCCGGAAAGACACGTCCTCCCGGATGCCGTAGGGCCTCTGGGAGAGGGCTTTCTCCACGTTTGTTCCCTTTTGGAAGCGCAAGGTGGAATAGTTGCCGTAGTGCATTATCTTCGGGGCGGCGAGGGCCACTTCTTCCTTGCTCGCCCCGTGAGCGGCGGCAAGCACCCCGTCGGGGTTAAGGGGGTTTTCCATGACCGAAAGGACGAACCCGCCGCCGGGGCCCTCCCCCGCCGGCTTCGGCGGACCGGCGAGAAACTGCCTGAGGACCGGGCTGTCAAAGCCCAGCACGAGGGTGGAGGACGTCTCCAGGTCCTCCTCCTTCACCTCGTCGTCGGGCTTCACACCGAAGCCCTGCTCCATGAGAAGCTCCATGAGGGGGGCGTATGTCTCTCTTTTCTTTTCGTCCGAGGGGAAGACCACCAGCCGCTTCTCCGCCCCGGTGAGGGCGGAGACCACCGGAGGGGTCTCCTCCTCGGAGAGGGCCCGCATCAGGTCGTACCCGCCGTCCACGATAAGCTCCCGGGGCCCGGCGTCCGCCGTTATGCTGACCTCCTCGGAGCCTTTCTCCACCCGGACGGTGTTCGTGGTCTCTCCCCCAGCCGAGACGACGCGCACCGGGACGTTGAGCCTGTAAGGCTCCCCTTCCTGCACGAGCCGGAAGGTCACCTGAGGCTTTCCGTCAAGGACGAGCACGCGGGCGTCCCGCACCCTGAGGACGGGCACGTCTTTCCGGGTGAGCCACTGCTTGAAGAACCATCCGAGGTCCGTGCCCGAGGCCTCTTCGAAGGCGGCCCGCACGTCGTCCCAGGAGGCCCGCTCAAACTTCTTCTTCTCGTAAAGCGCCCCCAGGGCGCCGTAAAAGGCCTTCTCGCCCACCTCGCCCCGGAGCATGTGAAAGACCATGGCCGCCTTGCCGTAGCCGATGGCGCCGGTGGCAAGGCCCGTCCGCGACCGGAACGCCGTAAGGGGGATGTCGTTGTCCGGATGCACGTAGTTCCGGTAGTTCAAAAGCAGGGTCTTCCGGTACTCCGCGCCTTTCCCCTCCCGGGCCTTGTACAGGTGGTCGGCCAGGTAGGTGGCGATGCCTTCGAGCCAGTTGCCCCGGGAGTAATCGGCGTAGACCGAATTGCCGAACCACTGGTGCAGGACCTCGTGCCCGAGGGAGGTCTCCACGATGAAAGGCAGCCGCACGACCTCGCGGCCCAGCAGCGTGTAGGTGGGCATGGAGTAGCCCGAGGGAAGCACGTTTTCCACCACCGAGAAGCGCTTGTAGGGGTACGGGCCGATGAGCCCCTGGTAAAGCTCTATGTAGTGCCTGGCATAGCGGACGTACTCCGGGGCCAGGTGGGCGTCCTCCGCGAAGAAATAGCCGTGGATGGAGATGCCATCCAGGGTATCCGAGGTCTCCAGGTACGGCCCGGCGGCCAGCGAGATGCCCGGGACGGGATGGGGAAACGCGAAGGTGAACCGCACGCCCTCCGCCGTTTCCTCGCGCTCGATGCCATCCGCCTCCGATAGGGCGGCGTAGCCCCGGGGCACGGTGGCGGTGAGGCTGTAAAGGGCCATGCCCTCCAGGGCGGGATACCATCCCGAGGTAAGCGACACGCCGCCGGGGCTTATGAACGCCCCCTGCACCACCCCCACGTTTTCTGTGTCGGGGACGAGCTCCTCTCCGGGGAAGACGCCCCTGTAGGCAATGGTGAGGACCGCCCCGGGGGCGACGTCCTCGATGACCAGGGGGCCTTTCTTCCCAAGGGCCAGGGGGCGGCCGTCGAGGCTTGCCGATTCGAGGTCCAGGGCGCCCCGCTCGACGAGCACCTTTCCTCCCCCCGGCAGGGTAATCCGCGCCTGGCCCGTGAGAAGGGCGTTCTCCGGGTCCACGGCGACCGACAGCTCATACCGGGGAAGCTCCGCCCCCTGGGCCGCGCCCCAGGCAAGCAAAAGAGCGCTCAGAACAAAAGCCGCCACGGTGAATTTCATGCATGACCCCTTTCAGGCAGAAATGTGTGCTGCTTAAATATTACAGAAGCCCGGCGGCACGCACAAGGAGAAGTCCTTCCTCGCCCCTCTGCGCGGTCCGCCAATCCTGCTAGTATAAGATAATGCGTCGTTCCCTGGAAATAGCCCGCCTTCTCGGTCTCCTTGCGCTCCTTGCCTCCGCGGCAATCCAGGGTCTTTCCGGGACGGGGGCGGCCCTGGCCGAAGAGACCATGGCCGCCCCCGGAGCCGTGCTTCTCTATGAGAAGCCCCTCCAGTCCTTCGCCCGTGCCGTCTCGGAGGCCTACCCGTCGGCCAGGGCCCGGGTAGAGGAGACCCTGGGCTGGAAGGTCGACTTCCGTCCCTACATCCGGCTGGTAGGTGACGCCGGGCGCTTCAGGCTCATGGCCGGAAACGACGTCGCCGTGGCCCTTGCCGCACCGGAGCAGAACGTCGTGGCGCTGGACGCCCCCCGGCTGATGAGAGAGCCCCACAGGCTCGAGGCCACCCTGAGGCATGAGCTCTGCCACCTCGTCCTCGGCCGTTACATCCGGGAAACCCCCATCCCCCGGTGGCTGGACGAAGGCGTGTGCCAGTGGATGAGCGAGGGCATGGGAGAGGTCCTCACGAGGGGCGGCGAGGAGCGGCTCGTCCGGGCGGCCCACAGGGGAAGCCTCATCCCCTTGAGGCGGCTCGGGCGGTTTCCGCTGGACCGTGAAGGCATCCTCCTGGCCTATGCAGAGAGCAGGAGTGTGGTAGAGTTCGTGGCCGCGGAGTGGGGACGCGAGGGCGTGCTCTCGGTGCTTGAGGAGATGCGCCGGGGACACACGCCGGGGGAGGCGGCCCGGGCGGCCCTGGGCGTGGGCCTGGATGACATCGAGAAGCAATGGAGGGAGAGCCTTCGGGGGCGGAGCCTCTGGCTCGCCTGGCTGAGGCGGCATTTCACCGAGCTCTTGTTCGTCATGGCGGCCCTCCTGGCCGTGGCGGGCTTCGGGCGCGTCCTCTGGCGCATGAAAACCTACAGGGACCCCGACGAGGAGGCGGAGGCCGAAGAGCCGGTCCGGAACACGGAGTCGCAGGAAAAACAATAACTTAAAGGCTTTTCTGCGCCCGGGGGCGCCCCTCCGGGCAGAATTGATTTTTGGGGGGCAAACCTATAAAATCTCCCTATGCAGTACTCTGATTACGTCCCCCTCCACGTTCATTCCGAGTACAGTCTGCTTGACGGGGCCATCAGGCTCTCGGAGCTGGTGGAAGCGGCGGCGAAGTTCCAGATGCCCGCCGTGGCCGTCACGGACCACGGCAACCTCTTCGGGGCCGTGCAGTTTTACAAGAGGGCCGTAAAGGCCGGGGTAAAGCCCATCCTGGGGTGCGAGGTCTACGTGGCCCCGGGGAGCAGGCACGACCGGAGCAGGAACGAGGACGGGGAGGCGGCCTTCCACCTGGTGCTCCTGGCCACAGACGACGCCGGGTACCGGAACCTGGTCAACCTGGTAAGCCTCGCCCACCTGGAGGGCTTCTACTACAAGCCCCGCATAGACAAGGCCCTGCTGAGGGAGCACGGCGAGGGGCTCATCGCCCTCAGTGCCTGCATGAAGGGGGAAATCCCTTACTACCTCCTCCAGGGGCAGGCGGACCGGGCCCGGGAGCTGGCCCGTGAGTACCGCGACATCCTGGGGCCGGAGAACTTCTACCTGGAGATACAGCATAACGGCCTCAAGGAGCAGGACGCCCTGAACGGAAAGCTCGTGGAGCTTGCCCGGGACGTGCAGGTGCCCCTGGTGGCCACGAGCGACTGCCACTACATGCATCAAAGCGACGCCAAGGCCCACGAGGTCCTGGTCTGCATACAGACGGGAAAGACCATGAGCGACCCCGGCCGGATGCGCTTCGAGGGGGCGGGCCTGTACTTCCGCTCCCCGGAGGAGATGAAGAGAGCCTTCGCCGAACTGCCCCAGGCGGTGCTCAACACCAGGGCCATAGCGGACCGCTGCGACGTGCAGTTCACCCTGGGGAAGCCGCGCCTTCCGCGCTTCGCTCCGCCCGACGGCTCCGGCCCCGCTTCGTACATGGAGAGGCTGGCCCGGGAGGGCCTCCAGAGGCGCTTCGGGGGAGAGGCCCCCGCGGAGTACGGGGCGCGCTTCGAGAGGGAGATGCAGGTCATCCGGAAGATGGGCTATCCGTCGTACTTCCTCATCGTGGCCGACTTCATCGCCTACGCCAAGGGCCGGGGCATCCCGGTGGGGCCGGGCCGGGGCTCTGCCGCCGGAAGCCTGGTGGCCTGGGCCCTGGGCATCACCGAGATAGACCCCATCAAGTACGGCCTTCTCTTCGAGCGGTTCCTCAATCCCGAACGGGTGAGCATGCCCGACATAGACGTGGACTTCTGCAAGGACCGCCGCGGCGAGGTCATCACCTATGTCTCGGAGAAGTACGGTGGTGACCACGTGGCCCAGATAATCACCTTCGGCACCATGGCGGCCCGGGCCTCCATCCGGGACGTGGCCAGGGCCCTGGACGTGCCCTACGCCGAGGCGGACAGGCTGGCCAAGCTGGTCCCCGAGGGGGTGAAGATGACCCTCGGGCAGGCGATGAAGCTCGAGCCCCAGCTCAAGGAGGCCTACGAGAAGGACGACAGGGTCCGGGAGATACTGGACATCGCCATGCGCCTGGAGGGGCTGGCCCGGCACGCCTCCACCCATGCCGCCGGCGTGGTCATCTCCCCGGAGCCCCTGACCGAGCTTACCCCCCTGTACAAGAACCCCTCGGACGAGGCCGTCACCACGCAGTTCGACATGGGCTCGGCCGAGAGCATCGGCCTCATCAAGTTCGATTTCCTCGGCCTGAAGACCCTGACCATCGTGCAGAAGACGGCCGAGTACATACAGGCCGAGGGCAGGGACTTCTCCCTGGAGGACATGCCCCTGGACGACGGGAAGACCTTCGCCTTCCTGGGCACGGGGCAGACCACGGGCGTGTTTCAGCTTGAGAGCGACGGCATGAAGGACATCCTGGTCAAGATGCAGCCCTCCCGCTTCGAGGACCTCATCGCCCTGGTGGCCCTGTACAGGCCGGGGCCGATAAAAAGCGGGATGATAGACGACTTCATCCGCCGCAAGAAGGGCGAGAAGAAGATAGAGTACGAGCTGCCGGAGCTGGAAGGCATCCTGGCCGAGACCTACGGGGTCATCCTCTATCAGGAGCAGGTCATGAGCATCGTGGGCGAGCTGGCGGGCTTCACCATGGGGCAGGCCGACGTGCTGAGGAAGGCCATGGGCAAGAAGAAGATGGACGTCATGGCCAAACAGAAGGAGCTGTTCATCGAGGGCGCCCTGAAGAGGGGCATCCCGAGGAAGAAAGCGGAGCTTCTCTTCGACCGCATGGCCTACTTCGCCGAGTACGGCTTCAACAAGTCCCACTCGGCGGCCTATGCCTACATTGCCTACCAGACGGCCTATCTGAAGGCCCACTTCCCGGTGCACTTCATGGCGGCCACCCTGAGCGCGGACCTGGACTCCTCGGACAAGGTGGTCAAGTCCATCAAGGAGTGCCGCCACATGGGCACGGACATCCTGCCTCCGGACATAAACCTCTCGGGCAAGGAGTTCACCGTGGACGGCCAGAGCATCCGGTTCGGGCTGGGCGCGGTCAAGGGGGTGGGAGGGGCCGCCGTGGATGCGATTTTACAGGTGCGGGGCGACGGGGGGCCCTTCCACTCGGTCGAGGACTACCTCCGCCGGATGGGGGGGCCGGGCAAGGTGAACAAGAAGGTCAACGAAAGCCTCATCAAGGCCGGGGCCTTCGACACCGTAAGCGCCGATGGCTCGGCGCCGCTCACCGTGCGCCGCGGGCGCGCCCTCAGGGCACTGGAGAAATCCAATGGCGGCGGCGCGCCGTCCCTGGACCTCTTCGACGCACCGGAGGATGCCCCACAGGAGGAGGCCCTGGAGGAGACCGAGCTTCTCCGCTACGAGAAGGACGCCCTGGGCTTCTACGTCACCGGAAGCCCCCTGACCAAGTACTCCCGCGTCCTGGACGCCCTGGGCATACCGGGGGTCTCCGGCCTGCTGGCCGCTCCCGACGGCAAGGAGGTGGAGGCGGCGGGCATCGTGGTGGGCCTGAGGAAAATACGCACGCGCAAGGGCGACCTCATGGCCTCCCTGGCCCTGGAGGACGAGGAGGCCGCGGCGGAGGCCATCGTCTTCCCCGACCTGTACAAGGAGCACGGGCCCCTCATCGAGAAGGACGTCCCCCTGTACGTCTCGGGCACCCTGGAGAAGTCGGAGAAGGGCATGAAGGTTGTGGCCAGGGACCTGGCCCGCCTGGATGACCTCCTCGCCCGGAAGGCCGCGGGCAGAAAGGTGCTCATCCGCCTCAGCGGGACCAACGACACGTCCCCCGACCTGGCCGCCCTGCGCGACCTGGTCATGGCCAGGGCAGGGGACGTGCCCCTGTACCTCCGGCTCCGCGCCGGGGGCTCGGAGGTCACCATTCAGGCCTCCCGGGGCGTGCTTGCCGATGAGGCCTTCATCGAGGGGGTTGAGGACGTCTGCGGGAAAGGGACCCTCAAGGTAGTTTAAAATAGAACCCTATGGGACATTACCTGGACTTCGAGAAACCCATCGAGGAGCTGGAGATGAAGATAGAGGAGCTCCGGCGCCTCTCCGACGTGAGCGACATCGACATCGCCTCGGAAATACGCAAGCTGGAGAAGAAGGCGGGACAGCTCCGCTCCTCCATATTCTCCACCCTCACCCGGTGGCAGAAGACCCAGATAGCCCGCCACCCCGAGCGGCCCCACACCCTGGACTACGTGCGGATGCTGGTGGAGGACTTCGTGGAGCTTCACGGCGACAGGACGTTCGCCGACGACCCCGCCGTCGTGGGTGGCCTGGGAAAGCTCGGGGGCGTGACCATCATGCTGGTGGGCCACGAGAAGGGGCGCGGGGTGAAGGAGCGCATCGCCCGGAACTTCGGACAGCCCCACCCGGAAGGTTACCGCAAGGCCCTCAGGCTCATGAAGATGGCCGAGCGCTTCGGCATCCCCGTGGTCACCTTCATCGACACCCCGGGGGCCTTCCCCGGCGTGGGCGCCGAGGAGAGGGGGCAGGCCGAGGCCATCGCCACCAATCTGATGGAGATGTCCCGCCTGCGTACGCCCGTCGTCTCTGTGGTCATCGGCGAGGGGGGGAGCGGCGGAGCCCTGGCCCTGGGGGTCTCGGACCGCCTTTACATGCTTGAGCACGCCGTCTATTCGGTTATCTCCCCGGAGGGCTGCGCATCCATCCTCTGGAGCAAGAACGGAAACCTGGGGAGCGAGGACTTCTCCCGGGCGGCCGACGCCCTCCGGCTCACCTCGGCGGACCTTATGGAGCTAAACATCATCTCCGGCGTCGTGCCCGAGCCCCTGGGCGGCGCCCACAGGGACCCGGAGGCCACGGGCGAGGGCCTGAAGAAGACCATACTGGACGCCCTTGCCGAGCTGAGGGAGAAAGACATCGAAACGCTGGTGGCCGAGCGCTATCGGACCCTCAGGCGGATGGGCACCTTCGTGGAGGAATCCGAACCCCGCTCCCCCGCCCCGCGGGGAAAATAGCTCTCATTCCGTCCGCGTCCAATGTCAATGA
>JARRLN010000082.1 GCA_037386965.1 Nitrospirota bacterium | reverse complement strand
GTCGGAGAACTTCTTGACGCCTTCCTGCTCCAGCTCCCGGCAGACCTCCTCCATGTCGATGCCCACGGAGCCGAGGTCGCCCTGCAGGGCGCGGGCCCTGTCCAGGTCGTCCTCTATGGAGACGCGCACCGTGCCGTGGTCCCGGAAGGCGTCCATCGTCGTCTCGGGCATGGTGTTTACCGTATCGGGAGCAATGAGCTCCTGCACGTACTTGATGTCGCTGTAGGCGGGGTCCTTGGTGCTGCTGCTCCCCCAGAGGAGCTTCTGCCCCTTGGCCCCCTTTGCCAGGAGGCTCTTGGCGCGGTCCGAGGCCATGACCTCCTTGTAGTACTGGTAGGCCAGGCGGGCGTTGTCCACGGCCGCGCGGCCCCGCAGCTCCTTGGCCCCGGGGTTGTCCATCCTGTCCAGGTAGCCGTCCACCTTGGTGTCCACGCGGCTGACGAAGAAGCTGGCCACGGAGAATATCTCGTCGATGGGCTTGCCCTCGGCGAGCCGGCGCTCCAGGCCCTTCATGAAGACGTCCACCACCTCCTTGTAGCGCTCCACGGAGAAAAGCAGGGTAATGTTGACGTTGACCCCGCGCCGGGTGAGCTCCTCGATGGCCGGCAGGCCCTCCTTTGTGCCGGGCACCTTGACGAGGCAGTTCTTCCGGTCCACGGCGGCGAATATGTCGGAAGCCTCCTGTATGGTCTCCTCGGTCTTATGGGCCAGGTCCGGGGAGACCTCGATGCTCACGAAGCCGTCCCTGCCGTTTTTCTCCCGGTAGGCCCCGAGCAGGATGTCGGAGGCCTGCTTGATGTCCTCGATGGCCATGGTCAGGAAAATCTCCTTGTTCTCGGTCATGCCCTGCTCCACCAGGGCCTCCAGGGGCTGGTCGTACTCCGAGCCGCCGGAGATGGCCTTCTGGAAAATGGTGGGGTTCGACGTAACCCCCGAGAGGCCATCGCCCTGCACGAAGCCCCGGAGCTTGCCCGAGGCGATGATGTCGCGGCTGAGATAATCCAGCCAGACGCTCTGGATTTCGGAGAGCTGCTTCAACGGATTGGCGTTCATTTTCTTGGCTCCTCCTCAAAGCTGAAATCACCACGGAAAATGCGGGCCGCGGAACCCCGCGTTCCCTCTTTTGATGAAATTCTATCACGGAGTCGGCGGCCTGTCATGAGCCAATTTCCGGAGACGGAGGGACCCCGCCTCCACGGGCTTGCAAATGCAGGGGAAAAGATATAAAATTTGTGTGCCCCGCGTCGGCCCGGGGGTTATCTCGACCTTGGTGCGGGAAAGGGGAAGCCCGTGAAATCAATGTCTCATACAACGGTGACGTTCGTCTGCGGTGGCGGTGAAATGACTGCGGGAGGTACTTCGTAGATGGGGGGCAAGAAGATCCGGATTGCCGTTGCCGGAGTCGGCAACTGCGCCAGTTCGCTGGTCCAGGGCATTTATTACTATACCGAGGAGAAGAAACAGGACGCCATCGGCCTGATGCACTGGGATGTCGGCGGATACAGGCCGTCGGACCTGGAGGTGGTGGCCGCCTTCGACGTGGACAAGAGGAAAGTCGGGCGGGACGTGGCGGAGGCCATATTCTGCAAACCCAACTGCACCGCCTGCTTCTGCGACGATGTCCGGGCCACCGGCATCAGGGTCCGCATGGGCCGGGTGCTGGACGGGGTTTCCGAGCACATGCTGAACTACGCCGAGAGCCAGACCTTCCTTCTGTCAGACGAAAAGGAGCCCACGAAGGAAGACGTGGTGGCCGCCCTCAGGGACTCCGGGGCCGAGGTCCTCATGAACTATCTGCCGGTGGGCTCGGAGCAGGCCGTCAAGTTCTACGCCGAGTGCTGCCTGGAGGCGGGCGTGGCCCTGGTAAACTGCATGCCGGTCTTCATCGTAAGCAACGGCGAGTGGGCGGAGCGCTTTGCCCGGAAGAACATCCCCCTCGTGGGCGACGACATCAAGGCGCAGCTCGGGGCCACCATCACGCACCGCCTCCTGACCGACCTGTTCAGAAAGCGGGGCGTGCGGCTGGAGCGCACCTACCAGCTCAACACGGGAGGCAACACGGACTTCCTGAACATGCTGAACCGCGCGCGGCTCGCCTCCAAGAAGGAGTCCAAGACCGAGGCCGTCCAGGCGGTGGTGGGCCGGAGGCTGGACGACAAGAACATCCACGTGGGGCCCAGCGACTACGTGGCCTGGCAGAACGACAACAAGGTCTGCTTCATCCGCATGGAGGGCAAGCTCTTCGGCGACGTGCCCATGAACCTGGAGCTGAGACTATCGGTGGAGGACTCGCCGAACTCCGCCGGGGTGGCCATCGACGCTGCCAGGTGTGCCAAGCTGGCCCTGGACCGCGGCAAGGGCGGGCCCCTTTACTCTCCCTCGGCCTACTTCATGAAGCATCCCCCCCGGCAGTACCCCGATGACGAGGCCTACCGCCTGGTGGAGGAGTTCATCTCCGGCGCCCGCGAGGACTAGACACCAGTGCCCTTTCTCGGGCACCAGCGGGCACCAGTGCCTTTTCGGGCGCCAGCGCCCTTCCTTATCCCTAAAGGCTCTTTCAGCTTTTCTGCGGGTACTTATCGGCTTTCCCCTCCCCAGTTGCCTTTGCGAATCTCTCAGGGGGATACGCAGGGGGAACTCTTATAGCACTTCACGCGCCACACACGTAAAATTTCTTCGTTTTGTTTTTTGGGGGATACGTAAGGGGGACGCGAGTCCCCCTTACGAGTTGAGTCCCCCTTACGAGTGAAGCTTCTTCATCACCCAGGCCATGTTCCGCCCCAGCTCCCGCATGGTCTCCATCCCTTCGGCGTCCCCGGCCACCTCTCCGGGGTCGCGCCCCACCCCCAGGTTCCAGTAGCTCGACCCGGGCACGACCATCTGGCTGATGAGGAAGAAGTAGTTGATGGAGCTCAGGACGTGGGTGGCCCCGGCCCTCCTGACGGCGATGACCCCGGCGCCCACCTTCCGGCGGAACATGTGGTCGTTGGCGCGCGCCACCATACCGGCCCGCTCGATGAGGGCCTTCATGTTGGCGCTGAGGTCGGCGAAATAGGTGGGAGAGCCCAGGAGGATGCCGTCGGCCCCGAGCATCCCCTCGATGCACTCGTTGAGCATGTCGTCCGTGACCGAGCAGCGCCGGTCCTTGTTCTCGAAGCACTTGTAGCAGGCGATGCAGCCCTTCAGGTGCTTGCCAGCCAGCTGCACCATTTCGGTCTCGATGCCCTCGCTGCGAAGCTCCTTCATGGCGGTGTTCAGAAGAAGGGCGGTGTTTCCGTCCTTTCTGGCACTTGCGTTAAACCCGATGACCTTCATCGCGCGCCTCCTCCTCTCTGGCTTATGCCGTGGGGGCATTGTAACCCCTCCCCCGAAGGGCTTTCAACACGGGGGCGCGCCGCCCGGGGGTCGACACCCCCGGACAATTGTTTATAATGGGGAAAACGGCTTGCATACAGGCATAAGGGAGGAGAAAAGTCCATGGGTGATTATTACCGCGAGGAGGACCTGGCGCGCTTCGGCCAGATGGGAAAGCACAACCCCGACCTGTTCAGGAAGTTCATGGATTGGTACAACGCGGCCCTGGAGCCCGGCGCGCTCAGCAAGCGCGAGAAGGTGTTGATAGCCCTGGGGGTGGCCCATGCCCTTCAGTGCCCCTACTGCATCGACGCCTACGCCCAGGGCTGCCTGGAGGAAGGCATGAGCATGGAGCACATCACCGAGGCCGTGCACGTGGCCTCCGCGCTGAGGGGCGGGGCGGCCCTCATACACGGCATCCAGGCGCATAACGCGGTGGATAAGGTCTCGCTTTAGGACGGATGGACGCACCCGGGTTCATAAGGGAGAAGACGCTGCGGGCCGCGGGCCTGGACATCCTTCAGGTCAACCTGGGGTACCGCTGCAACATGGCCTGCAAGCACTGCCACGTGGAGGCCTCTCCCCAAAGAGCGGAGCTGATGGGGCCCGGGACGGCGGCCGAGGTGCTCGGGGTCCTGGACGCGTGCGGCATCCCCACGGTGGACCTCACGGGCGGGGCCCCGGAGCTGAACCCCTCCTTCAGGGACCTTGTGGAGGCCGCCCGCCGGAGGGGCCGGCATGTGATTGTGCGGAGCAACCTCACCATCTTTTATGAGGGCGGCATGGAGGACCTCCCGGAGCTTTATGCCCGCCTGGGCGTGGAGGTCGTGGCCTCCCTGCCGTACTACCTGGAGGAAGGCGTGGACCGGGTGCGGGGAGACGGGGTCTTTCAAAAGAGCATCGACGCCCTCCGGAGGCTGAACGCCCTGGGCTACGGGCAGGGAGGGGGGCTCGTGCTCAACCTGGTCTATAACCCCCAGGGGGCCTTCCTGCCGCCGGCGCAGTGCCGCTTGGAGGAGGACTACAGGCGAGCCCTCCGCGAGGGGTTCGGCATCGTCTTTGACCGCCTGTACACCTTCACCAACATGCCCATCGGACGTTTCCGGCAGTTCCTGGAGCGGACGGGGCAGCTTACGGCGTACATGGAGAAGCTTGCCCAGGCCTTCAACCCCGCCACCCTGGAGGGGCTCATGTGCCGCCGCCTGGTGAGCGTGGGCCCGGACGGGGCCCTCTATGATTGCGACTTCAACCAGGTCCTGGGGCTCGGCCTGCCGGAGGGCCTGCCCCGGCACGTGCGGGAGTTCGACCCTGCGGGCCTTTCCTCCCGGCCCATAGCCGTGGGGGAACACTGCCTGGCCTGCACCGCGGGGCAGGGCTCGACGTGAGTGGGCGCGGTGACGTAGCGGGCCGTGGGCCCGCAAGGGAAAGGCAGGACGCGGCGGGCACAGCACGCGGCCCCGCGGGCCGGCCGTCCGGGACGAGGGGCCGGGGGTCTTTCTTCCGCCTCTCGCGCTTTCCTTCCATTGCTATTTCTTTTGCCCGGAGGACCCGGCAGTGACGAAGCAGAATCCTATATGCACGCTGGATTTCCTGGCGGGCACCCTGGCCACCGCGTACAAGGGAATGGTGACCTCGCTGGTCATGAAGGACTTCTGCGAGGCCGAGGAGAACGGCACCAGGACCTTCACCGGGCGCATCCTCTCCATGCCCGGGGACGATTACGCCATCGTGCTTCTTCAGCGCGGCACAGAGCTGGACCGGGCGGGGATAAAGGACGGGGAGTTCGAGCTCCGCGCACCCGCCGAGGCGGTGGGGGAAGAGGGCAACCTTCAGCTGGACGTTCTCCGGGGGGCGCGGCACGTGGGGACGTTTCTTCTGAGGAAAGAGCAGCGGGGAGGGCCATACACGTCGGCCCTGGAGCTTTCCCGGGAGCTCAGGGACATGGACTTCAAGATGCTCACCGATATGGTCCAGGGCAGGCGGGGCCTGGAGCGGGCCGCCGAGGCCCTGGTGGCCTCCTTTCTCTCGAGCAAGCGGGACTGGCGAAAGCTCTCCGGGGACATACGCACCTTTGCCTCGGACCTCTTCTGGTATCAGCGGGGGGCCTTCTACATGTGGTTTCCGGTGCTTGCACGGTTTTCCGCCCGGGCCGCGGCGGAGGAGGCCCGGGGCTTTGGGGACAAGACCGTGATGAACGTCCTGGACCTGGTGGAATTGCCCCTGGAGAAGGAGGCCAAGGAAGAGCGGAAGCTCGCCCACGCCCTCTCGGCCTGGGCAAGGGAGGTGGAGGACGCCGGGGTGGTCCTGAGCTACCGCTACGGGCAGGCCATCCGGGTGCTCTCCCTCATGAGGGGGAGGGGCGTGGAGGTCCGGGGTCTGCTCCGGGGGATGCTCCAGTCCCTCGAGGGGGCAGACCCGCCGGCGGTGAGGGACGGCGTGGTCTTGAGCCTGGCCGCTTACACTTCGCCGGCCGTGGGGGAGGGGCTTCGGGCCTTCTCCCAGAGCAGGAAGGCCGGGCTCCGGGAGGGCGTGGAAAAAGCTCTCCGGGCCCTCTCCGGGGAAGGCGGCCCCGGGGAGGCGCTTTCCATAATGCAGGGCCTGGACGTCAGGCTCCTCGATGAGAAGCACGCCCTGGGGACGCTCTTTGACGCCGTGGAGAGCGCGGTGGGCAGGGCCCCGGGGGAGGTGCTCACGGGCGCGGTGCAGGAGGCCTTCGGCCTGATGGGAAAGGTTGCCCCCGAGGCCCGGGAGGAGTCCATGTCCCATGCCGCGGGGCTTCTGAGGAAGGCGGCGCAGGCCGGAGAGCGGGGGCTTGCCCTGGGCGTGCTCGGCATTCTGGATGCGGCGGGGCCGCCGCTTTCGGACATCCTCCTTGGCCAGGACATCGCAGGCGCGGTCCTGGGCGCGAAGGACCGGGAGCTCCTCGATGCGTACCGGGGGGCTCTCGCCAGGATACGGGTGCCGCCTCCCCGCCTGAGCGGGTTTTCCAGCGAGACCTGGGCGGAGAAGGCGAACCCCCGGCACCTGAGGCGGCTGCGGGGGTTTCTGCGGGTGCTGGCCGTCTCTCCGGGGGCCTTCCGGGAGGCGGCCTTGCACCTGGCGGCCAACCTTGTGCTGAGCGGTGTTTTCATCCCCGACGATGCCCTCTTTCAGCGGGAGGTCTCCCACTACCTGAACGCCGGGGCGCTCAGGGAGGACTTCCTTCCGGGCTACCTCATCCTCAAGCGCCTCCCGGTCTACTTCCACGACGTGGGCGCCTCGGGCAAGGTGCGGGAGCTGAGCACCGAGCTTGACGCCTGGGGGAACGACCCGGCCCTCTACTTTCTGAGAAAGCAGGTCCACGCAAACGCGAGCAACAACAACGTCCCCCTGGTGGAAAGCGTCATCCGCGCCTGGTACGAGGGCGACGCCGGGCCCCTGGAGGGACGGGTGCCGGAAGAGGTCCTGGAAGCTCTCCGCCCCGGCCTCCTCGAGGCCTACCAGGGGACTGCCCGGACTGTTCTCGAAGAGCTGGGGGCGGTGGATGGGGAAGGGCTCCACCCGGAGCGTCTCCTCGGGGTGGGGAAGGAGCGGGTCGAGGAAGCCCTTGAAGGAGCATCCCCGTCCGATGAAGTGCGCCGGAAGATGGGGTATCTCTTTGAGCTTTACCGGGAGATAGTCCGCAAATACGCCTTCCTGGGTGGGGCCCGTGGGGGCGGCAGCCTGGGGGAGGCACTGCGCTCCGCCCTGGAAAGGGCGGCCTCCCTGGCCGGGGTCCTCACTTCCCCGGAGAGGACCGAGCCGGAGGAGTCCCTGTACTTCAAGCGGCACATCGCCTTCGGCATACCTTCGGTCATCGGCACCTACCACGAGGCCAAGTTCGACGCCATGGGCGAGCTGCTGAGGGAGGAGGAGCGGGTGCGCGTCCTCCTTGAGGAGCTTATCGACAGGGTGGAGAGCGCGGGGGACGGGTTCGGCCGGGAGAAGACGAGGGAGTGGCTTTCCGCGCTTCGGGAGATGGCGGGGCTCTTTGAGCTTCACGGGCTGGGCAACGCCCGGGTGCGGGAGCTGGTCGGCCTCCTCGGGGTGCGGGGCCTCAGGCTCTCCCAGCTGGTGGACCTGCTCAGGATGTGGCAGGGGGAGCTGACCTGGCTCATGGAGACCCTGTACCGGGACTTTCAGGGGCCGGTGCTCCGGCTCCTCGGGGAGACCCCGGTCGATGAGCTGCCGGAGCATCTGCTTCGCCTCCGCCCCGGGGAGGAGGGCTTCCGCGACCGCGCTCTGGACGTGCTCATCCGTCAGATAATAAACGGCATCGCGGGTTTCGAGGAGCTGGACAGGCTCCTGAACGCCCTCATAAGGGCCCTGGGCATGCGGGTGGCCAAGGGGGAGGATGAGGAGGCTCCGGACGGGGAGGAGGCGCCGGAGAGGGCCTTCTACGTGCTGGATGAACTGGGCCCGGCCGATGCCAGCCTCCTGGGCGCGCGGCTCGGGAGCAAGGCCAATAATCTCGTCTATCTCCTCCGGAGCGGACTGGACGTGCCCCCGGCGGTGGCCCTCCCCTCCCTGGGGGCCGGGGACTACGCCGCCCGGGTGCGAAGCGCGGAGTGCGAGAAGACCCTGAGGGAGGCCGTGCAGGCCTTGGAGGGGAAATCGGGCGCCGTCTTCGGAAGCGGGGAGAACCCCCTTTTCCTTTCGGTAAGGAGCGGCTCCTATGTCTCCATGCCGGGGATACTGGACTCGGTGCTGTACGTGGGGATGAACGAGGCCACCCGGGCGGCCCTGGAGAGGCGGTCGGGGGATCCCTGGCTGGCCCGGGACTCGGAGCGGAGGTTCCTCGAGCATTACGGCTCCATCGTGCTGGGCCTGGGGACGGAGGAGTTCGACCGCGTGAAGGAGGGGGTGCTCGCCCGGCGGGGGGCTTCCTCCACCCGGGAGCTCGGGGCCCCGGAGATGGCCGAGCTGACGCGCCGGTACCGGGAGATGATGAGGGCCGCGGGCAAGGACGTTCCCGATGACGTGTATCTTCAGCTCAGGGGCGCCGCGGAGGGCGTCTACGCATCGTGGCACAGGCAGCGGGCAAGGGACTTCCGGGCGGCCACGGGGGTCTCGGAGCACTGGGGGACCGGGGTGCTCCTCATGCAGATGGTCTACGGCAACCAGAAGGAGGCCGGGGCCTCCGTCTTCTTCACCAGAAACCCCCGCACGCTGGGCAGGGAGGTCTACGGGGAGACCATGGAGCAGGCCACGGGCGACGAGCTTGTCTACGGAAGGTCCGCGGGCCGCCCCATCGCCCGGTGGCAGGGGGAGGGGAGCCTGGAGGAGACCGACCGGGAGCTCTTTGAGCTTCACGCCCGGGCGGCCCGCCGGGTGGAGGAGGCCATGGGCGGGATTCCCGAGGAGGTGGAGGCCGCGTACCGGCGGAGGGAAGGGCGCCTCTATGTGCTTCAGACCAAGCGGATGGAGTTCCGGAGCCGGGAGACGGACAGGTTTCACGAGGTCTGCCGGATGGAATCGAACATCGTGGGCCGGGGCATCGGGGTCTATGGAGGCGCCCTGAGCGGCGCGGCCACCTTCGCCCGGACGGTGGAAGAGCTCCGCGGCCTCCGCGAGAAGGCAGAGAGGCCCCTCATCCTGATACGCAAAGAGACCAGCACCCGGGACGTGGCCCTCCTGGCCGAGGTGCAGGGGATATTGACGGCGGTGGGCGGGGCGGCCTCCCATGCGGCCATCCTGTCGCAGAAGTTCGGCATCACCGCCGTGGTGGGCTGCACCGGCATGCTCCTCGGAAAGGACCCGGCGACGGGAGAGCCCCTGGCCCGGGTGGGAGGGTACGAGATACGGGAGGGGACGCCCCTGTCCATAGACGGCTCCGACGGGCTGGTCTATACGGGGGTCTGCGAGTTCATCGTGCGCAAGGAATAGCGGCAGCCGCCGGAGTGTGCTGGGAAAAAACCCGTGCGGAACGATATAGGTTTCATTCATGATGGAGAAGCCACTGGTGGCCTGGTGGCTTTTGTGGGAGAATGGACGCACGAAAAATAAG
>JARRLN010000081.1 GCA_037386965.1 Nitrospirota bacterium | reverse complement strand
GTCTACCTCTACCGTCCCGTGCGGCCCGTGGGAGAGGGGAACGACTTTTACCGGGCCCTGGCCGGCAGGCTGTCAGAGACGAGGCGCATCCGGTACGTGCTGAGCGTTGCCGACTGCCTGGAGAGGCACCTGGAGGGGCGTTTC
This sequence comes from Nitrospirota bacterium, assembly GCA_037386965.1. Lineage (NCBI taxonomy): Bacteria > Pseudomonadati > Nitrospirota > Nitrospirota bacterium. The sequence continues at coordinate 14,054 of JARRLN010000081.1, read as the reverse complement.
CCGGTGCTTTACCGCAACGACGACATGACGGTGTTCGTGAGGGCGTCCTGAGGGCGAAGGGCTTCAGGCTTCCGACCTTCTGAAGGAGATGTCGTCTCCGACGTAGCGGCAGACGGCGTGCAGGCAGCCCGGTCCGCCGGTGGCCTCGCCCTCCATCTCAGGTTCGTCCGGTCTTTCACCGTTCCGCCGGGTGTTTTCATCATTATATGTCCGGCCCCGCAGCGTTAGCCATGGGAATTACCAGGTGCTCCGGGAAAATCTTCCCGCCGGAGCGAAAAGGGCCTTCGGACAGGCGGACGGGGCGAAGGCATACCGGGAATTCTTTGATACAATCTCATTGTGGAACGGGAAATTCTCGATGCCATACTGGAGGCGGAGCGCCGGATAACCGAGCGGCTCGGGGAAGAGGAGCGGAAGAAGCGGGCGTGGCTTGAGAAGGTAAGAAAGGAGGTCGAGACGAAGGAGAAGGCCGCGGGAGAGAAGCTCAGGCGGGAGTACGAAGAGGCCTGCGAGGAGGCCCGCAAAGAGGCCGAGCGTGGGGCCGGGCGGCTCGTACGGGAGGCAGAGGAGCGGGCCCGGGCCCTCAGGGAGCTTGATGACGGCGTTTTCCGGGAGGTCGTCAGGCGGCACATAACCAGGATTTCCCCGGCCGGGCCATGATTGTACGGATGTCGAAGGTACAGATTGCGGGCCCCCGGGGGCTGATGGAAGAGGCCCTGGAGTTTCTGGAGGAGGCGGGGGACTTTCAGACCGAGGCGGAGAGCACCGGGCTTTCGGAAAAAGACATGGAGCGGCTCCGGAGACCCCCCGCGGAGGGGCGGGCGGCCGCGGAGAAGGCCGTGCTTGATGCTCTGCGGAGGAAATTCCACGAGCTCCTGGGGTGCCTTCCCCGGGCCGGGGAGGAAGGGGGTCCCCTGGAGCCCTCGCGGGCCGTCAGGGACCTGGCAGGCACGGTGGACGGCCACCTGGCCGACTGCCGGATGCTCCTGGAGAGGAAGAAGGCCCTGGAGAAGGAGGCCGAGGACCTGAGGCGGCATTCTCCCTTTCTGCGGACCGTGGGCCGGCTCCTCGAAGGCGTCCGGGAGTCGGGCCATCTGGAGTTCGTCGCCCTGAGCCTCAGGCGGCCCGAGGACCTTCCGCGGGTGCGGGAGCTCTTCTCGCGCATGACAAAAGACAGGTTCGAGCTTATCTCGGAGAGGGCGCCGGATGGGACGGAGGTCCTCCTGGCCGTCCTTCCCAGGGAGGAGGCCGGGGCCGTCAGGGCCGCCCTTCATGAGGAGCGGCTTCCGGAGCTTTCCTTTCCGTCGCGTTTCGCCCGGATGAAACTGCCGGAGAAAGTGGCCTACGTCACCGAGAGGCTTTCCCAGATACGGTCGGAGTGGGAAACGGTAAACGGAGAGCTTCTGATATTCTCCCGGCGGTGGCGGCCAGTCTACCGGGAGGCCAGGGACTGGCTCCTCGGGCGGCTCGCCCTGCTTGGGGCGGCCACGTCCGTTTTCAGGACGGACATGTGTTTTCTCCTTTACGGCTGGATGCCGTCGGAGGACGCCGAGCCGCTGCGGGTGGACCTGGAGCGGAGGTTCGGAGGGGCGGTGGTCCTCAGGGAGGAGGAAATCAGGGAGGAGGACGTGGACCGGGTGCCCGTGCTCCTCAGGAACCCACCGTACTTCCAGCCCTTCGAGCTTTTTACCCGGCTTCTGCCCCTTCCCCGGTACACCTCTTATGACCCCACCCCGTTTCTGGGTATTTTCTTCCCCCTCTTCTTCGGGATGATGCTCGGGGACGCGGGCTACGGGCTCCTCCTGATGGGAGTTTCCCTGTGGATGGCCAAAAGGTTTCGGGCGCGGCCCAAAGTGAGGGCCGCCTTCAGGATACTTCTCGTTTCCGCCCTGTACGCGGTGGTCTTCGGCGCTCTGTACGGGGAGTTCCTTGGAGGGCTGGGGCACAACCTCTTCGGGCTTGAGCCCCTGTGGATGTCCCGGCGGGAGGCCGTCCTGCCGATGCTGGCCTTCGCCCTGGCGGTGGGGGTGTTCCACGTCCTTTTCGGCCTTTCCCTGGCATTTGTCACGGCGCTCAGGAGGGGCCGGGGGAAGGAGGCGGCCTACAGGCTCTTCAGCGTCTTGGCCATTGCCGCGGCCACGCTTTTCGCCGCCTCGGCCCTGGGCCTTCTGCCGGAGCTCTTGCAAAAGCCCCTGCTCCTCACCGTCCTGGTCCTGGTCCCGCTGATGGTCATTACCGGGGGCCTGCTCACGCCCCTGGAGCTTCTGAAGAGCATCGGCAACATCATCTCCTATGCGCGCATCATGGCCATAGGGCTGGCTTCGGTTCTGCTGGCCTACGCGGCCAACCGCCTGGGGGGCATCTGCGGGGACATCGTGGTGGGCATCCTGGTCGGCGCTCTCCTGCACGCGGTCAACATCGTCCTGGGGGTCTTCTCGCCCGCCATCCATTCCATAAGGCTGCACTACGTGGAGTTCTTCGGCAAGTTCCTGGAGCACGGCGGGAAGAAATTCGAGCCATTGCATAAACCCCAAGAAAGGGAGGCTGAGACATGGAAGAAGCCCTGATGGCGCTTGCGGCGGCCCTGGCCGTGGGGGTAAGCGCGCTGGCCACCGCGTGGGCGCAATCGAGAATCGGCGCGGCGGGCGCCGGAGCGGTGGCCGAGAAGCCCGAGCTCACCGGCACCGTCATCGTCCTCTTGGCCATACCGGAGACGATGGTCATCCTCGGGTTCGTCGTGGCCGCGATGATTCTCTTTGCCGAGTAGTGGGCAAGAAAGAGCTGATAGAGTCCCTGGAGCGGGAGGCCGGTGAGAAAGTGCACTCCCTCTGGGAAGAGGCCGAGAAGGAGGCGGAGGCCCTCCGTGCGGAATCCAGGGAGCGCCTCAAGCGGCTCGGGGAGGAACTGGATGCATCCCGTGCGCAAAGGAAGGCCGAGAGCGAAAGCAGGGCCCTCGGGGAGGCCAGCGGCAGGGTGCGGGACCTGACCCTTGATGCCGAAAGCGAGGCCGAAGCCCGCCTCCGCGAGGCGGCGGTCTCTCTTCTGGAGGGCCTTCGAGGGAAGGGATATGCCCGGACATTCCGGGCCCTTGCCCGGGAGGTCCCGGAGTTTGCGTGGGAGAGGGTCACCGTAAACCCCCGGGACGCGGAGACGGCGCGGGAGCTGTTCCCCCGGGCGGAGGTCGCAACCGACCAAGGAATTACAGGTGGTCTCCGCGCGGAGGCCCGGGAGGGCAGGATACTGGTGGACAACACGTTTGAAAAACGGCTCGAGCGGGCCTGGGACGGCCTTCTCCCGGCCCTCATGGAGGACCTCGGACATAGACTGTAAGGGCCCGCATTTCCTTCTGGACCTGCCCGACCGGCACTATCCCGTGGGCTATCTCTTCGCCCGGACGAAGGCCAGGAGCACGGACTTCATCGAGGACTGGGAGGCCCTCGCCGGGAGGCCGGAAAGGATTGCCGCGAGGTATGGAGAATCGGGGCCCGAGGCCGTCACGCGTGCTCTGGCCCGGGAGTACCGGTGGGCCTGGGAGAGCATGGACGCGGGCTTGAGGGAGCGGTTCTGGCGGTTTTTCTTCACCGTGGAGCAGAGAACGATTTTCATATGCCTCCGGTACCGAGCCGTGCAGGCGGAAGGCGAGAGGGCGGCCGCCGCCCTCGCCGAGAGCCTCCTGGGCAGCGAGATAAAAGGCATCCTCCTTTCGGAGGAGCCTCTGCCGTCGGTACTTTCGCACCTGGAGGAAACCCTCTCCCGGTGCATGAGCCTTGAGCCCCCGCTCGGGAGGGCCTTTTCCGAGAGGGGCCTCATGGGGGTGGAGCGCGCCCTGGCGGAGGGGTTGCTCGCGGCGTTCGCCCGCGAGAAGGGATGGCCTGGGTGGTTCTTCTCGTACCTGGTGGACCAGAGGAACCTCCTTTCCCTGCACAAACACCTGAGATGGCAGGTGGGCGAGCCCCTTACGGTGCTTGAGGGGGGGAGCATCCCGCCCCCGGAAATCCGGAGGCTTGCCGGGGAGGGCTCGCCCGGGGGCGTCCTCGTCCTGGCCCGGCGGCTCGCGGGCGCCCGGGAGGGGGGCGACCTGGCAGCCCTTCTCCTGGACGGCCTTCTCCGGAGGGCCCGCCGGAGGGCGGTGGCCTCCGAGGAGGGATGGATATTTTACTATCTCCTCCGGCGGCGCGTGGAGGCAGGAAACCTCCGGGTCCTCCTCCGCCGGGGAGAGGGACCCCTCAGGGAGGGGCTGGTGCTGTGAAAAAAATCGTCTTCATCACGCCCCCGGGGGCGAAGCCCGGCTTCGCCCTGGCCGGGGTGCGCCAGATGGCCGTGGAGGAAAAGGACGCCGGAAAGGCCCTCGAGGAGGCCGTCGCGGAGCCCGACACCGGCGTGGTCGCCCTGGAGGAGAGGCTTTTCAGGAAGATAGGGGAGCGAGCCGTGCGCGAGCTTCAGGCCCGCTGGGAAGGCCTCATCACGGTGCTGCCCGCGCCGGAGCGGGCGGGCATAGGGGCCGAGGAGTATCTGGAGGAGCTTGTCCGTCGAGCCGTGGGCTATCACGTGAGGGTTGAGCTGTGAAGGGCAGGGTAACGGCAATATCGGGAGCCACCGTCACGGTGGCCCTCCCGGGGCTGAGGCTCTACGAGCGGCTCTTCGTGGGAGAGGGCATGCTGGCCGGGGAGGTGGTGCGCCTGGAGGAAGAGGGTGCGGTGGTGCAGGTCTACGAGGAGACCCGCGGCCTTGCCGTGGGAGAGCCCGTCGTCAGGACCGGAAAGCCCCTTTCCGTGAACCTCGGGCCGGGTCTCCTGGGCACCATGTTCGACGGGCTGGAGCGGCCCCTCAGGTATCTGCACGAGCGGCGGGGGCCTTTCATCCACAAGGTGGGAGCGGTGGCCTCCCTGGACCTCGAGAAGGCCTGGCTCTTCGAGCCCCGTAAAAACAAAGGCGACGAGGTAAGGCCCGGAGAGGTCCTGCTTACCGCGAAGGAAGGGGGCATGGAGCACGCCGTCCTGAGCCCCAGGGGCGGGGTCATAGAGGAGATACAGGGCGGGGAGCTCCCCCTCTCCGAGCCGCTGGGGCGCCTCCGGGACGGCACCGAGATATTCGGCTGCCACGAGTGGCCGGTGCGCGAGCCCCGCCCCTTCGGGCGGAAGCTGGCCCCTTCGGAGCCCCTCATCACCGGGCAGCGGGTGCTGGACTTCCTCTTCCCGGTGGCCCGCGGGGGCACGGCCATCCTGCCCGGGGGCTTCGGCACGGGCAAGACCATCCTCGAGCAGTGCATAGCCAAGTTCGCGGACGTGGACATCGTGCTTTACGTGGGCTGCGGGGAGCGGGGCAACGAGATGGCCCAGCTCATCGAGGAGTTCGCGGGGCTTGAGGACCCCTGGACGGGCAGGGCCCTCATGGAGCGCACCATCATGGTGGTCAATACCTCCAACATGCCGGTGGCCGCGCGGGAGTCCTCCATCTATACGGCCGTCACCATGGCCGAGTACTACCGCGATATGGGCTACCATGTCCTGCTCCTGGCCGACAGCCTCTCCCGGTGGGCGGGGGCCCTGAGGGAGATATCCTCGGCCCTGGGGGAGATGCCCGCGGAGGAGGGGTATCCCACCTACCTGGGCTCCCGCCTCTCGGACTTCTTCGAGCGCTCGGGGGTGGTGGAGACCCTGTCGGGCCGGACCGGCTCGCTTACCATGATGCTTTCCCTCTCCCCTCCGGGAGGGGACTTTACCGAGCCCGTCACCCAGGCCTGCCAGAGGGTCGCCGGGGCGCTCCACATGCTGGATACCTCCCTGGCCCAGCAGAGGCATTTCCCGGCCATAAACTGGTCCCAGAGCTACTCCCTCTACGAGCGGGAGCTGGCCCGGCGGCTTGAGGAAGGGCCCTTTCCCGGATGGGAGTCGCTGCGCTCCCGCTGCATGGACATACTCGCGGAGGAGGCCTCTCTGCGCGAGATAACCGAGCTGGTGGGCTTCGAGGGCCTTCAGGACGCCGACCGGCTCACCATCCGGACAGCCGGGGCCCTTCGCCGGGACTTCCTCCAGCAAAACGCCTACTCCGAGGACGCCTTCTCGCCTCCCGAGAAGACCGTCTCCATCCTCAGGGACGTGGTCAGGCTCCATGACCTCAGGCTCAAGCGGCTCAAGGAAGGGGAGCCTTTCGATGAGGTGATGAAGGAGGAGGCCCCGTGAGGTACGCCGAGCACTCCTACCGCACCGTCTCGCGGGTGGCGGGGCCCCTTCTGTTTCTGGAGAACGTCTTCACTGCCCGGATGGGGGAGTCCGTGCTCGTGCTGCCCCCGGAGGGCGAGCCGGCCGAAGGAGAGGTCCTCGAAATATCGGGCCGGACCGTCATGGTGGAGGTGCTCGGGGGCACGCGGGGGCTTGACCTTGAAAAGACGAGGGTCGTCTTTACGGACGCGGTGAAGCACGCCCCCCTGTCCCCCCTGGTGCTGGGCCGCATCTTCAGCGGCTCTTTTGCTCCCCGGGACGGAAAGCCCATGTTCGTTCCCGACTCCTACGCCCCCGTCACCGGCGCTCCCATCAACCCCTCCGCCCGGGAGACCCCGCGGGAGTTCATCGAGACCGGGCTTTCGGTGGTGGACGGCCTGAACACCCTGGTCAAGGGGCAGAAGCTGCCCGTTTTCTCCGGCTCCGGCCTGCCCTCCATGGAGGTGGCGGCTTTCCTGCTCCGGCACGCCCGGCTCACCAGGGGCTCCTTCGCCGTGGTCTTCGCCGGCCTGGGGCTCACCCACCGGGAGTACGCCTTCTACAGGGCGGTCCTGGAGGAGGCGGCCACGGAGTACGCGGCCTTCGTAAACCTGGCCTCCGACCCCGTCCTGGAGAGGCTCCTGGCCCCCAGGCTGGCCCTTTCGGTTGCGGAGTACCTGGCCTTCGAGCGGGGCATGGACGTCCTGGTGCTCCTGGCCGACATGGCCAACTACTGCGACGCCCTGAGGGAGGTCTCCACCTCCAGGGAGGAGCTTCCGGGGCGGCGCGGCTATCCGGGCTACATGTATTCGGACCTGGCCTCCCTGTACGAGAGGGCGGGGCGCATCAAGGGGGTGGAGGGCTCGGTCACCATGCTGCCCGTCGTGACCATGCCCGAGGACGACATCACCCACCCGGTGCCGGACCTGACGGGCTACATCACCGAGGGCCAGCTCGTCCTCTCCCGGGCCCTTCACGCCAGGGGCGTCTTCCCGCCCGTGGACGTCCTGCCCAGCCTCTCCCGGCTCATGCAGGAGGGCATAGGGGAGGGCCGCACCCGCAAGGACCACAAGGCCCTGGCCGGGAGGATGTACTCCATGTACGCCCGGGGCAGGGAGATGAGGAGGCTCGAGGCCATCATAGGGCGCGAGGGAATGAGCGAGCGGGACAGGGGGATGCTGGATTTCGCCGACGCCTTCGAGCGGGAGTTCGTCACGCAGAGGGGCAGGCGGAGCGTGGGCGAGACCCTGGAGGCAGCCCGGCGCCTGGCGGAGCGCTTCGAGGAGGAGCAATAACGTGCATCCCACCAGGAGCAACCTCCTCGCCCTCAGGGAAAGGCGAAAGGCCGTGCGGGACAGCGTGCATATCCTCAAGTCCCGGAGGAAAGCCCTCATGCAGGAGTTCCTGCGCACCACCGCCCCCCTTCTGCGCACCCGCAAGGAGATAGCCGGCACCTACCGGAAGGCCCTGGGGGAGCTTGCCCTGGCCCTGGGTCAGGAGGGGGAGGCCGGGGTGGAGAGCATCGCCCTCCTCTCGCTCCGGGAGGAACTGGCCGCCGACATCGCCCTGGGCAGCATCTGGGGGCTCGGGTACAAGGAAGTGAAGCTCCGCGAGTCCCCTCTCCGCGCCCCGGAGGAACGGGGATACGACTACCTGGGCACCACGCCCCGCCTGGAGGAGGCCACGCATCTTTTTGAGGAGATTGTCAGGGCCGTCATGGACGTGGCCGCCTACGAGAGCAAGCTCAAGCGCCACGGGGAGGAGATAGCCCGGAGCACCCACCGCATCCGGATGCTGGAGGAGCGCGTGGAGCCTTCCCTCTCCGGCGAGATAAAGGGCATCGCCGAGTACCTGGAGGAGCGGGAGAGGGAGACCCACTACAGGCTGAGGCTCCGGCTCAGGCGCAAGGGGGCACGGGGCTGAGGCCCCCCTGGAAGCCTCCGCCCGAAGCACGTCATCCTCAACGGGAGCCCCGGGCGGGGGCCTTCGGAGACAACCGCATCGGAGGACATGGAATTTGGCTTCCGACAGGACAAAGCTCCTGATGTTCGCCGCGGCCCACCTGGCCGACGATGTCTTCATGAACGCCATCCCGCCCTTCGTCCCGGTGCTCGTATCCGCCTCCGGCCTGTCGTTTGCGGCCGCGGGCCTCCTGGTTACCTTCTTTACCGTGGCCTCCTCGGTGACCCAGCCCCTGCTGGGCTATGTCGCAGACCGTTTCAGGTACAGGTGGTTGAGCGGCGTGGGGCTCATCTGGGTGGGGAGCTTCATCGCCCTGCTTGGGCTGGGGGAGCCGTACGCCCTGCTGCTTCCCGTGGCCGCCCTGGCGGGGCTGGGGCCGGCCGTCTTTCATCCCCCCGCCATCTCTTCGGTCAGCACCATTGCCACGCGGGCGCGGGGAAGGCTCATGGCCACCTTCCTGGTCGGGGGCAACCTGGGGTTTGCCGCGGGGCCGGTCCTGGTGGGGTTGTTCACGACAATCTGGGGCCTCCGGGGAATGCTGGCCATGGGGCTGCCGGGCCTCCTCATGGGGGGCTATCTCCTGCGCCGGGCCCCTGCGGTGAGCGTGAGGACCGAAGGGGGCCGCGTCCCTTCCCCTCGTCTCGGGGACATCTCGCCCGCGGCGGTGCTTTTTGCGGTGGCGGTGCTCCGGGCCTGGGTGTATCTGTCCGCCGTGACCTACGTGCCCGCCCATTTCGTGGCGATGGGAAACTCCATCCTCCGCTCCAACTCCTACGTCACCTTCATGCTCCTGGCCGGCGTCACCGGGCAGTTTATCGGGGGCTCCCTCTCGGACCTCTGGAGCAGAAAGAAGGTGACGGGCGTGACGCTTTTCCTTGCCGCACCGCTTTTCCTTCTGTTTCTGCACACTACGGGGACGGCCTCTCTCGTGTTCCTCTTCCTCTTCGGGTTCTTCCTCATGGGGTCCGTCATGGCCCAGGAACTCATGCCGAAGCACGTCGCCATGGCCTCGGGGATGATGATAGGCTTTGCCGTGGGCCTGGGCGGGGTGGGCGTGCTTCTGACCGGCATGCTGGCCGACGCCGTGGGCGTCAGCAGGGCCCTTCACGCCCTGGCGGCCTTATCCCTCATAGGGAGCATCCTCGTGCCCTTCATCCCGCACGGGGAGAAGGGGTGAGGGTTATGCAAATGCAAGGTCTGGCCTCAGAAGGGATTAGCGGCGCGTGATTTTCCTTCAGTTGCGCCGGCCGACCCGATGCGGGATCACCTCTGCCAGTTCCGATTTTGGAACTTGTGAGGCCTTCCAATGGACGACGAAATTTTTGGTATTGGGCGGGGTTGGCCTGTGGTAGTTGTTATGAGATGCGAGTTAAAAGAGGGGTCCGCGTGTCTTTATTGTTTCACGAACCAGAAGGACCCAGGCTCGCGATATGGTTCTCTCGCGAGGACCGGGCATTTGCTGGATAGTTCTGTGAAGTGGTGGTGTTTTAAATAATTTAGAGCACCGACTATTCTAAATGACGCATTATTCGTCAGAAATGCCTCCAACATATATTGCTCATTCCAAAATTTCGAGTCTCTCAGCACCCATTCATCTGGATAATCCTTTGGTGTGAATATATCGTGGCTATGAACATAAACCCCGGAGTTCAAGGTGGGCAATATTTCAAGGTATTCAAATAGCACGTCGCCTTGAGGCCGAATCATGTGGGACGAATCAATGAACAATATATCATTGGCTCGCAAGCATGTAAATGTTTCCAAACCAATTTCTTCCACTTTACTTTCCTTGACGGTGATGTGCTTCATCCCTTTTATCCAATCTGCTCGATATGGTTCAATGCATATAAATTCACACGTGTCGCGATTGGCTTCGGTCATATTCTTTTCGATAGCCAGTAAAGCAACAAGAGTGGAAAACCCCGAGCCTATTTCTATTATTGTCGATGGTTTGATGAGCCGAACCAAATTGTAATAATACTCTGCGTCACCCGATTCAAAGTTGCCGTTGTGCATATAAAACCGCAGGCCCGAGGGGTTCTCTAGGGGGATGGTTTCTATTTCCCGGTTATAATCGAAGCTTCCGAGCAATCTCAGTTGCTCATCAACATTAAAATCAATTCCTGGAAGGTGCCTGTCCTCCCTGAGGCTCTTCCTCAAGTGTGCTGGATTGAAGAGGGGCTCATAGAAGTGATCACTGATGGGGAATATCCCCACAGAACAGAAGATATTTTTTGTCGGTCTATATCTCTCGAGTTTGAGCAAGCGTACATATTTCAGTATAAGGGCAGATGCCAGAACAAATGGCATACTCAGAAAAGATAAAGTAAGAGAGATCTTTCTGATAAGATATTTTACATTTGACATTCCTCACGTGATGATACATTTTTTGAGTGAAGAGGTCAAGGTCACTGATGTCCTGCGCAAGGAGAAAAGCGGTGCCACAAACGGCGCGAAACGAAGGACGTGTGCGTTATGACGCATGTGGGCACTGGCGGTCGGGTCGTGTTCTGAGGGACGAGATTACAGGCACTGAATGCCCCGTCGGATAAGAAAAGCGGAGGGTTGCAGCACTTCCTCTTTCTTCTGTGGAATCGACGAAATGGCCCGGACAGAAGGTCAAGGGATTCGAGCAACCGAAGCTACGGCCTGCTTTAAGAAAGTGCCTCTGGCGGGGCGGATTGAGAGTCTTCCCCGCGAACCCTCAGCCCTCCCTCTTTTGCTGCGTGCGCTTCACCAGGAAATATCCGGCCGACAGTGCCAGGATGACGGCGGCGATGCCGACCAGCGTGAGGCCCGAAAGCGTCTTTACATCGAGAATGACGACCTTGCGGGCGATGGCGACCATTGCCACCATGAAGACCACCTCGACGTGGACGACGTTCTCCTGCAGGTAAACCTTTATCATCTCCAAAAGCTCGACCCCTATCAGGACAAGCAGGAAGAGGCCGAATATCTCGAGCAACTCGGCAATCTCCAGAATGATGACCGGCGGCGAGACGATGTCCTTTGCGATGACCCAGGCCAACTCTATCGCAGCCAGCACGACGACGGCCAGCATCAATACGATAAGCAGAAGAATAACAGCTCTTTCAACTTTCTTCACAAGGGGAAGCATGTCCATCACGTTCCTGTCTCCGCCTGGAAAAACTATAGCACAGGGTGGCAAGGTTGTCGGAGAGGTCGTGTTGGACCCCACCTGGGAAGGTTGCTTGAAGAGCTCCTTCGGCTTCCCTAGACCCCCTTCGCCCGTCAGACCCCGGAATACCCAAATCCGTCACATGTGACGGTTCGTGTCTCAGCCATCCTGCCCTAATGGCCGCCTCCTACGGCAAGAATGCTTTAATTATCAGTGCCTTTTGTGAGTGTGCGTTTTTGGCACTCTTTTTGTATGGAGGGCGGACGTACGTACACACCACAACCAAGGGGAGGTAGTGATGAACTGTTGGGAGTTCAAGCAGTGCGGGCGCGAAGCGGGCGGGGCGAATGTCGACGAGCTGGGCATCTGCCCCGCCTATCCGAAACACGGCAAACACTGTGCCCGCATCGCGGGCACCTTTTGTGGAGGCGCCGTGCAGGGCACCTTCGCTCACAAGCTTGCATCGTGCATGGAGTGCGGCTTCTACAACAGCCCACACTACGATAAATCCTATGGCGCCAGTCGGACGTCTTAGACGACGATGTTTCCCTTTTGACGGAGCCATACCGACCCCTCCCGAACCCTCGCCCGGGAGGCCACTGGACCCCGAAGGAGCACCCTTCGGGGTCTTATTTTTTGGGGGCGGCACCTCCGGAGGATTTCCACATTCGTTGGGAGGCGGAATATACGGCTGGAATTGTCGGCGCACTTTACGATAACCAACGCCCTTTTTTGTTGATTTCATGCAAAATCAATATGTTCCGTTTGTGGCATGAAAGATGCTCATTCCAGGTTGCCATCGGACGTACAGAAAGGAAGGGAGGATTATTGGAATGGAGAAGTTCAAGTATGTAGTCCTGATGTTGGCTGCAACGTTTATCTCTCCTTTATTCCTGGTAGGCACGGCACACTCCATCGTCCTTACTGGCATATCCGGTTACTCGGCCGACATTAACGGGAACTCGGGGTGGTATATCTGGAATACGGCGTACGAGCCCGTCCTGGTCGGCGGCGTTACACAGGCGCCGAGATGGAATCTATTCCTGGCGCCCGGAGCTGGATTTCCCAGCGACGATTTCATTAATCCCGTGGCACCCGACCCAAACCCGAATCCAGACCCTTCCATCAATATTAATCTCACCCCTGGGGTGAATAGCTTCACCCTGTGGGCACAGGCCGTGACATTAAGGGACTACCCTTACGACGTCAGCTATGCGCTTAACTTGTTTTTCGGAGGCGAGACTCTCAATCCGCACATTTCAGTTCTGGCTCCCTTTTGGGATGGGACGGGAAGCCCTCCGGCCTTTATACCAAACAGCGGTTCGAGTACACCGGCTCTTGACGGCTATACGCTTGTGAATGCGGCAAACAGTCTCTTGTATGAAGGCGGAGGATCGAGAGTCTATGTGACCGATTTTTTCTGGAATACGGCAGACGTTTTCAATATGGACGAAGTGAACGACAAGAGTTCAGTGCCCTTTCTTGGTCCGGATTTTGTCGGGTATCTCGAGGTGCGGGTAGTACCCATTCCTGAACCCTCGACAATGCTGCTCCTTGGCTGTGGTCTCCTGGCTTTGTCGGCGCTCAAGAGAAGCTGCCCCTTTCCGGAAAGAAGCGGCCCGCTCCGGTACCGTCAAAAGAACACTGAATAGTGCTCGTACATGCGATGTCGAAAAGAAACTCAGCGGTTGCTTTATTAAGGGAGCCCTGCTCCTGGCCTTGTAAAAATTATCGACGAAACGTATGAAAAACTTTACAGACCCAGGGCAGAAGCAGTTGGAAAAACGCGAACTATCGGGTTTCTGGGTGTGGCACTGATATTGCAAAATGTAAATAAGAGCCTTCTGCGAAAAATGGCAGGGCGAGGGTCGTTCGACTCTCCGCCGGGTGGCGCATGCGTACGAAACGGGAAGGAAGCGGCCCTTGCGATGTATTCGATACAGGGTATCTTACTCAAGGGTGGCCTGGTCGGCATCCCGGTGCCCGGCCCTCCTCGCGGCTCCTTCCCCTTATGTCTCGGAGACCTGAATGTCGGAATCGGAGACGCAGGATAATGTGAATACCGAGAAACTCTACAAGGGCCTGGGCGAAGCAATGGGAGCCAGGAGCCTTGTTACGCTCTGTCACAAGTACGTCCTTTACGTGGAGCGGGCCAACAAGGACGACCTTATAACCCCCCTGGAAGTGAGCCTGGATTTTCTGAACAAGGCCATCGAGAACCTGGATAGGGGGCTTGCGGGGGAAGGTGCGGCAGAGGAAGGTGCGGCAGAGGAAGGTCCGGTGGAGGGCCCGCGGCAGAGGGTTATCACGGAGAAGGAAAGCAAGGCCCTCCGCACGGTGGCCGGGATTCTCGAGACCCTGTACTATGCCCTGGACGCAGAAGACTATACCCCTGAGCGCGTCGTCATCCGGGATATGGTTTATAACGCTCTCGAGGTTCTTGCGGGGGCAAACCTTATCTGGCCTCGCCAGGAGGGCGGAACCGAGGGACACCGGGGAGAACAGAGGATCCCCTGAGGCCGGAATCCGGAGACGGCCCCCTTTTGGCGCTTTGGCCTGAGTGCCGGTGGGGGAACTCGAACCCCCGCCCTCGCTGGCCTAGTGGCCATTACGGCTTCCTGTGCGTGGGTAGAGGCGTGGGCGGCCGTAGTCATAGGGCTGGTGGCTGGGCTCCTGGTTGTGGGGAGCGTCTTCTTCCTCGAGAATCGGGGGATAGACGACCCGGTGGGTGCGGTGAGCGTGCACGGCACCAA
>JARRLN010000080.1 GCA_037386965.1 Nitrospirota bacterium | reverse complement strand
TGCGGACGCGGAAGGCGGCCATAAGCGAAAGAGAAGGCCGGCAGGGGCCGGCCGGGGATGCCAAAGCGCATCCATCCCTGGGAAGAGCACCCTATGCTCAGAACATTTCATCCCACCTTGAGGCCCACCCCGAACGGCAGGCCGGGCACGTGAAACCCCGGCCTGCTCCCGCCTGCCCGGCGGGAGAAAAGAAGGAGAAAGCGATGAAGACCCCTTATGAGCACTGGGCCGCCCAAAAGCTCAGGGAGCGCGCCCGCTGCGCGGTGGAGCCCTCCCTGGCCTGCATCCCCTTGAGAGACGACCCCATCTGCCGCGCCTGCTGGGGGGACCAGTCCCCTTTTAAAGACCAGGCGGACCAGTCCGCTCCCAAAGAGGACCAGTCCCCCTCTCAGAACAACCAAACCCTTGACGAAAAGGCGAGGGGATGAGCAGGGACCCGGAGGCGCTTCAGCCTGTCGTGAGGCGAAGGCTCAATCATCTTCTTGAGGCGGCAAGGGAGCGGGGGCTTGAGGTGCTCGTCACCTCCACGGCAAGGACCGGGGCCGAGCAGGCGGCCCTCTACGCACAGGGGAGAAAGCCCCTGGATGCGGTCAACGCCCTTCGGGCGGAGGCGGGGATGCCTTCCATCGCCCCGGGGGAAAACCGCATCGTCACCCGTGCGCGCACCTCGGTGCATGAGTTCGGATGCGCCTTCGACCTGGCCCTGGTGAAGGACGGCCGGGCGGTGTGGGACCCCGAGGCCGACACAAACCAAAACGCCCTGGCCGACTACCGCGAGCTGGGGCGGCTGGGGGAGGCCCTGGGCCTGACCTGGGGAGGGCGCTTCGGGCTGAGGGACTACGGGCATTTCCAGTACACGGGCGGGCTTACCCTGGCGGAGCTCCTGGCCGGCAAGACCAATCAAGCGGGCGCGGAGGGCGCCCGGGAAAACAAGGAGGACCCGATGAGCAATGCGAAGAAAGGCGTGAAGTCCAGCGAGTTTTACCTGGCCCTTCTGGGGGCGGTGCTCCCGGTGCTCAACTCGCACCTGGGGCTGAACATCCCGGTAAGCGGCATCATGAGCGTGGCCGGGGTCATCGTGAGCTACATCTTCTCACGCACGGTGGTCAAGAGCCGCACCTGATGCTGGAGCAGGCCTTCATAAAGGCGCTCATCAACGCCGGGGTGGGAGCGGCCATCGCGGTGGTCATCCTGGTGGGCCTGTACCGCATCGCCCGGGGGCTCGGGGAGAAGTTCATCGAGGCCGAGCACCGGCAGGCGGAGGCCATGGGGGCACAGGCCCAGTCCGTCGAGGAGCTGACCCGCTCGCTCAGCGACTTCATGGGGCGGGACTCCTCGGAGCACAGGGAGATACTGGTGCTCCTGAGGTTCATTGCGCAACAGCAGAAAGTTTTCGAAGAGGTGAGGGTTGAACACGACATCCGTAAGGAACAGGCGCATCCGCGCGCTGGCGCTTGAGCTTCTGAAGACGGCCTACCCCGGCGCGCTGGACCTCAGGGCCCTGCAGTTCGCCCTGGACAACCTGGGCTACCCGCTGCCGGAGGGCGAGATTGCGGCCCACCTGAGCTACCTGGAGGAGAAGGGCCTGGCGCAGCTCGAGAGGCGGAGCGGGTTCGGCTTCGACATCGCCTTCGCCCACCTCACCGCCCGGGGGTGGGACCTGCTGGACGGCCTGGTGGGCGAGAAGGGCGTGGAGGACGGAGAGCCATGAGCGGCGGGAAGAAGCTCTCCCTAGCGGAGGAGGCCCTGGAGGCCCTCAGGAAGAGGAAACAGGAGTACGAGGCGTATTTCGAGCAGAGGGTCCCCACCGAGGACAAGGGCATGGACAACCAGGCCCTGAACGCCTACACCAGCCTGGTCAAGACCCTGGTGGAGCTGGCACGGAAGGTGGGCGGCCCCGAGGAAGACCTGGACCCCCGCGAGATGCGGCGGGTGGCCGAGGAGATATTCGAAAGGGAATATGGCATCGAGCGGAAGAGACGCAAGAAGGCCTAGGCGCCGGCCCGGCGGGGGCCGGGGGATACTGCTGCCCTATCAGCGCCGCTACGTCTCGGACCCGGCGCCGCTTAAGATATGGCTTGCCTCGCGGCAGGTGGGCAAGTCCTTCTCGCTGGCCATGGAGGCCGTGATGGAGGCCCTTCGCGCGAGGTCCGCGAATCTCATCCTCTCGGCCTCGGAACGGCAGAGCCAGGAGGTGATGAAGAAGGTCCACGCCCACCTCCGGTGCCTCCGGGCCATATCGGCGCACACGGTGCACGCCGGGCGGGAGACCCGGGAGGAAGTGGAGCTTCCGGGCGGCTCACGGGTCATCTCGCTTCCGGCGAACCCGGACACGGTGCGGGGGTTCAGCGGCAACGTCTTCCTCGACGAGTTCGCCTTCCACCAGGACGCCCGGGAGATATGGCGGGCCATGTACCCCGCCGTGACCAGGGGCTACAAGGTGCGGGTGGCCTCCACGCCCAACGGAAAGCAGAACATGTTCTACGACCTCTGGAGCGGGAGGACGGGCCTTTCCTCGGCCTTCTCCCGGCACCGCACCACCATCCACGACGCCCGGGCGGAGGGGCTTGAGGTGGATATCGAGGCCCTCAAGCGGGGCATCATGGACCCCCTGGCCTGGGCGCAGGAGTTCGAGTGCGCCTTTCTGGACGAGGCCACGGCATTTCTTACCTACGAGATGATAGCCCACTGCGAGGACGAGGGGGCCCGCACGGAGTTCGGCGGAGAGGCGCTCGAATCGCAGGGGCCCGAGGCCCAGCTCTACCTGGGGGTGGACGTGGGCCGGCACCGGGACCTTACGGTCTTCTGGCTTCTTACGAAGGTGGGCGACGTCCTCTGGACGCGGGAGGTCAAGGAGCTTTCGAAATCTCCCTTCCGGGAGCAGAAGGAGGTGCTTTTTTCGTACCTCGACGGAAGTCTTTTCTCTTCAGGGGGATACGCAAGGGGGACCGAAGTCCCCCTTGCGAGAGGCTCAGGGGGATACACAAGGGGGACGGGAGACCGCTTGGAGGAAAGTTCAGGGGGATACATAAGGGGGACGCGAGGCCCCCTTATGGGAGAAGTCCCCCTTGTGCGCAGGTGCTCAATCGATGCCTCGGGCATCGGAGCGCAGCTTGCCGAGGAGGCGCGCGAGAGGTTCGGCGCGCGGGTGGAGCCCGTGGTCTTCGGCCCCAGGGTGAAGGAGAACCTGGCGCTTGTCCTGAGAAGGAGCTTCGAGGAGCGCACGGTGCGCATCCCTCCCGTGAGGGAGATACGGGAGGACCTGCACTCGGTCAGGCGGCTTACCACCGTGGCGGGAAACGTGCGGTACGACGCCGCCCGCACGGAGGGTTCCCATGCCGACAGGTTCTGGGCGCTGGCCCTGGCCCTGCATGCCGCGGAGGTCCCGCAAAGCCGGGTCTTTTACGAGAGGGTGGCCGGCAGGGCGGAGGGTTTTCGGAGAAACGGATGCTGGTAGAAGGAGGAGCGATGAGAAAGATGCGAAGAGGTGAAGCCCATGGCAGCGGGCAGGCTTAGGGAGCGCCCCCTCCTCCGGGAGGTGGGCACGCCGGGGCGTCCGCTCAGCTCCTACCCCTCCCGGGGCCTTACGCCGGAGCGGCTTGCCGCTGTCTTCAGGGAGGCCGACCAGGGGAACGTCTCCCGGCAGGCCGAGCTCTTCCAAGAGATGGAGGAGAAAGACGCCCACCTGGCGGCGGTGCTTCAGACGAGGAAACTCGCCGCGGCGGGCCTCGCGTGGGAGGTGGCCCCGGCCGGAGCGGGGGAGGAGGACGAGCGGGTGGCCGCCTTTGTGAGGGAGGCCCTCCGTGCCCTGGAGAACTGGGACGAGGCGCTCCTGGATGTGCTGGATGCCGTGGGAAAGGGGTTTTCGGTCCTCGAGATAATCTGGGAGGTGGCCGGGGGCCGGGTGCTGGCAAAGAGGCTCGCCTGGCGGCACCAGAAGAACTTCACCTTCATGGGCCGGGGCGGCCGGGGGGTGCTCGAAACACCCCGCCTTCTTACGGCCGGCGAGCCGGTCCAGGGCGAGGAGCTTGCCCCAAACAAGTTCGTCGTCCACCGGGTGAAGGCCCGCTCGGGGGCCGCCTCAAGGGGAGGGATACTGAGGCCCTGCGCCTACATGTACCTCTTCAAGAACTACACCCTCAAGGACTGGGTCGTCTTCAACAAGCGGTTCGCCCAGCCCCTGAGAGTGGGGAAGTACTCTCCCGGGGCCTCCGAGGAGGAGCGGCGGGTGCTCAGAAACGCCGTCTTCAACCTGGGGACGGACGCCGCGGCGGTCATCAGCGACCAGACGGTCATAGAGTTTCTGGACGTGGCGGCCAAGAGCCAGTCGGCGGAGCTTTATGAGGGGCTTGCGGCCTTTACCGACCGGGCCGTGTCCAAGGCGGTCCTGGGGCAGACCCTCACCACGGAGCAGGCCGGAGGGGCCTACGCCACGGCCAAGGTGCATCAGGAGGTAAGGCGGGACATCCTGGAGGCCGACGCCCGGGCCCTGGGCCGCACCCTCACCATGCAGCTCATTCGCCCCCTGGTGGAGTTCAACTTCGGGCCGGGCACGCCCCTGCCCCACCTGAGCTTCCAGCACGAAGAGGGCGAGGACCTCAAGGCCCCGGCCGAGACACTGAGCACGCTTCGGGGCATGGGGGTGGAGATACCGGATTCCTTCATACGGAGCCGGTTCGGCATACCGGCCCCCGAGAAAGGAGCCGAGTGATGGCAACGGATGCCGGGAGAGGCGGAAGGATGGACAAAGCGACCCTTGCTCTCGCGCTCGAACCGAAGGAGCGAGTATCCGCGGGGGAGGCGCATCTTCCCCTGCGCGAGAGCGAACCCGCGGCCTTTGCGCTTTCCCTTGTCTTGGAGGAGAGGGGGCCTGCGGGGGAGTCTGCGGGGGAGACGCAGTCTCCCCCGCACCTCATCCAGGTCATTCCCTGGGGGCGCCACGAGACCGAAAGGGGGGCCTTCCTCCTGGACCGCGATGCGGCGGACGCGGTGGTGCGGGACTTCGGGGAGCGCGCCAACGACATGGTGGTGGACTACGAGCACCAGTCCCTCACGGGTGCGGAGGCCCCGGCGGCGGGATGGATAAAGGAGCTCTTCGTGGTTCTGCCTGCGGACTCGCGGGGGGACGAAACTCCCCGGCGCTCTGCCGGCGTGTGGGCCCGCGTGCGGTGGACGGGGCGGGCGAGGAAATACCTCAAGGAGAAGGAATACCGCTATCTCTCCCCCGTCATCCTCAAGGACGCCCAAAGCGGACGGGTGCTGCGCCTTCTCGGTGCGGCCCTCACCAACCAGCCCGCCATAGACGGCATGGTCCCCCTCGTAAACAGGCGGAGCTCTTCTCCGGAGAAAGCGGCTGAAACATGCATCCCTCGAAAGGAGGACGAGATGGCGGAAGACGAAAGCCCCCAGAGGGCGGAACAGGCGGCGGCCCCCGGCGAGGTGCTCCTCGCCCTGGGCCTTGCGGAAGGGGTGAGCTGGGACGAGGTGACCGGGGCCATCACTGCCCTGCTTAGGAGAAGCGAACGCGCGGGCGCTCTGGAGCAGGAGGTCCGGGCCCTCAGGGAAGAGCTTTCGGAGAGGAAGGCCCGGGAGCTTGTACAGGCGGCCATGAAGGCCGGCAAGATCACCCCGGCCCAGAGGGACTGGGCCGCCGGGTACGCCGGGCGGGACCCCGAGGGGTTCGGCGCTTTCGTGGCCAAGGCCCCGGTCCTTCTTCCCCTGGGAGAGGGCTACCCGGAAAGGGCAGAGGCGGCCCAGGAGGGCCCCGGCGCCCTTCAGGCCGCGGTCAACCGTGCCCTGGGAATCGGCGAGGCGCTCTGGCGGAAACATAACAAGAGGGGATAGGCGAGGCCTTTACCCGCAAACCGTGAAGGAGGAGAAAAAGGGATGGCGGCACTTACCGAAGACAGAAACACACCCCGGCGGGAGGGCAGGGTCCTTTCGCTTCCGGTGGCAGGCGGGGAGACGATTTATGCCGGTGCTCTGGTGGCCCTGAACGCGGGGGGCTATGCCGCGCCGGGTGCGACGGCCACGGGCCTTCGCGGCCTGGGAAGGGCCGAGGCCCGGGCGGACAACTCCTCGGGCGCGGACAGCGCCCTGTCGGTGGACGTCCAGAAGGGCGTTTTCCGGTTCGCCAACGACGGGGCCGACCCGGTGGGCAGGGCGGACATCGGCACGGACTGCTACATCGTGGACGACCAGACGGTGGCCCGCACCGACGGGGCGGGCACGCGCTCGGTGGCCGGAAGGGTCATGGACGTGGATGCCGAAGGGGTCTGGGTGGCTTTCGAGTAGCGTAAGGGGGACTGACGTCCCCCTGTGTATCCCCCAAAGACGAATAAGGGGTTTTCGCATTCCCCTTACGTATCCCCCTGGCAAGGAACAGGGGAATTTAAAAAGGAGGCAGTGAATGATTATCAATCAGGCGTCCCTTCAGGCCGTGCAGGCGGGTTTCCGCACGGTCTTCAACGAGGCCCTGGAGGCCACCGCCACACAGTACGAGAAGGTGGCCATGGTCGTGCCCTCAAGCGTGAGGGAGGAGAACTACGCGTGGCTCGGGGCCTTCCCCCGGATGCGGGAGTGGGTGGGAGAGCGGCACATCAAGAACCTCAAGCTCCACTCCTACAGCATCCGGAACAAGGACTGGGAGGCCACCATCGAGGTGGACAGAAACGATATCGAGGACGACGCCCTGGGCATCTACCGCCCCATCGTGGCCGAGCTGGGCCGGGTGTCGGCTCTGCACCCCGACGAGCTGGTCTTCTCGCTCCTGGAGCAGGGCGCCACCACGCCCTGCTACGACGGGCAGAACTTCTTCGACACCGGCCACCCCGTGGGCGGCGGCACCGCGAGCAACCTGGGGGGAGGCGCCGGTTCGGCGTGGTACCTTCTGGATACCCGCAGGGCCGTGAAGCCCCTCATCTTCCAGTCCCGCCGGGAGGTGGAGTTCGCCAGCAAGGACCGCCCCGATGACGAGAACGTCTTCATGCGGAAGAAGTACCTCTACGGGGTGGACCGCAGGGACAACGCCGGCTTCGGCCTCTGGCAGTTGGCCTACGCGTCCCAACAGGTGCTGGACGAGACCTCCTACGGCGCGGCCCGGGCGGCCATGATGTCGCTCAGGGACGACGAGGGCTCCCCGCTGGGCGTGATGCCCAGCCTCCTGGTGGTGCCGCCCTCGCTGGAGGGGGCCGCGCGGGCCCTCCTCATGGACGAGAGAAAGGGCGACGGCACGGTGAACGAGTGGCGGGGGACCGCGGAGCTTCTGGTCTCCCCGTGGCTGAGCGACTAAGGGGGGCGGGTGGCTTACGCAAGCCTTGAGGACCTCAGGAAACTCCTTCCCCTGGGCACCCTGGTCGCCCTGACCGACGACGAGGGGCTGGGGACGGTGAACGAGGGCCGGGTGGAGGAGGCCCTCAAGCAGGCCCAGGCCGAGGTGGACGGCTATCTGGGGGGACGCTACCGCGTCCCCCTCTCCCCCGTGCCGGAGGCCGCACGGAGGCTCACGGCGGACATCGCCCTGTACAACCTCTACGCGCGCACCGTGGAGGCGATACCCGAGACGCGCCGGGAGAGGTATCGCAATGCGGTGAGGCAGCTCGAGGCGGTGGCCAGGGGGGAGATGTCCCTGGGGGTGGAGCCCGCGCCCTCGGCCCCCGCGGACTCCTCGGCCGAGAGCAGCACGCCCACGGACGGCCGCACGTTCTCGCGGGAGAAGCTGGAGGGGTTTTAGCGCGTAAGGGGGACTGGCGTTCCCCTTACGTATCCCCCAAAAGGCAATAAGTTTTTGTCGACAAGGAGGGGTTTGGGTGCGAAAGGGGATTCGGCAAGCAGAGAGGAGAGTCTCTCCCCCTTACGTGCCCCCCTCGGCAAGGATGGGGTGAAACAGTTGCACCGGGGGAACGCTCTTTTTGATTCTCTCAAGGCGGGCGGGTGGTTTCGGACTCCCGGCGCACCGAAGGAAGGAGGCATGAATGGCAACCATCAGTAAATCGTGGGCGACGGAAAACACCATCATGAACGCGGCGAGCGTCACCACGGGGACCTATTCGTCCGTCGTGGACCTCGTGACCAATGGCTACGAGGGTTCGGTGGTGACCATAGATGCAGACTTCCCGGCCTCCCCTACCGACGACCTTATTGTGGAGGTCTATTCCAGCAACGACGGGACGAACTTCGACGACACGCCCATCTTCAGTCAGCAGATAAGCAACGGCACCGACCCGAACCAGATAACCATCCTTCTCAAGGACCTGCCTGAGTTCAAGGTTCTGGCTAAGAGGTCGGGCTCCACCGACACCATCACCGTGACGATGAAGGAGAAGAGCTGGCGGTGGCAGTCCTCGTAAAACCTTTCAGAGGAACACAGCTCAACCGGAGCCATCCGCTGGCAAAGGGGCTTGTCGAGGCGTGGCCCATGAACGAGCTGGGCGGGAAACGGCTGTCGGATATGTGCAGCCAGAGGACCGCCTCTTTATCGGGAACTTCCTGGACCTCGGGTGCCTTGCGATTTGACTCGACATCTGATGTGGGGACAGTGCAAAGCAGCGGCTCTCCCATCTTGGCTGGCCGACCCGCTTTTACGATGGTTGCCCGTTTCAGGACGACTGCTACGTATCAGGGTGTTGGCCGTGGCCTGTACTCGGAACGCGAAAGTGCGACTCCCATCTTGAAGTTCGATATGCTGGACGGCGTGTCCCACCATTCCGCCCTGCTGACGGTCAGGGACGGCAGCAGCCACCTTCTGCAGGTGCGAGGCACAGTGGCTATAGACGATGGGAAGTGGCATACGGTGGCGATGGTTCTGGACGGAACCGTGGGATATGTCTATGTCGACGGGGTTCTGGACGCCACCAACTCCAACGGCAGTCTTGACATGACCGGCTACCCCACCGACACTCCCATCACCTTCGGCAATGACCCGGATGGTGCCGGGGATTTTCTTGGAGACGTGGATTTCTTTTTTGGTTATTCCCGCGCCCTTTCGGCCTCGGAAATAGCCTGCCTTACTGCAAACCCCTACGCCGTGTTCGAGGCTCCGCACAGGGCGTTTCGGTTCCATGCGGCGGGAGGCCTCATTGTGAAGGTCATCGCGGAGGAGGGCACAGGGACGGACGCCCTGCCGGGGCCGAGCGCCACGCTGGCCCTTGAGGACGCGGGCGCCGGCGCCGACGCCGTCGGCATCATCACGGAGGTCGTCAGGACCGTCCAGGACCTGGCAGCGGGCTCCGACCTGGTGGGGCGCGTCTCCGTATTCCTCTCCGTCTTCGATGCGGGCTCCGGAGGCGAGGCCCCGGGCATCGGCGTCAGCCTTTCCGTTTCAGAGGCCGGTGCCGGAGCGGATGCGGTCTCGGTCCTGGAGGCCGTCCTCAAGACGGTGGCCGATGCGGCCGTGGGGCTCGACACCATGG
>JARRLN010000079.1 GCA_037386965.1 Nitrospirota bacterium | reverse complement strand
GCGAACTCCCCGTCCAGGGCCACCGCATAGCCGAACTCGTCCCCCACCTGCCGGTCGGCCGCGGGGGCCTGCAACTGGTCGAGAAATATCTCCGGTTCCTGGGCCGAAAGGGAGGCGGGCACGAGGAGGGCCAGGAGCAGGACGACCGGGGCTGCGCCTCGCCTCGGGCGGGCATTCCTCCTATGGCTCACTGGACCCATGTCGGCCTGATTATAGCGCAGAACCCCGCGGAAAGATATGAGGGAGGTCACCAGTGAAGGGCGAGTAAAGCCGGGGGCCGCACGGGTGCACGGCCCCCGGCGAGGGGGGTGCTAAACGGAATGCCCGGGATGTCTCCAGTCCTCCATATAGGCCTTGCGCGCGAGAAACGAGACGGTCTGGGCCGTGGGGCCGCCCGCGGGCCTCAGGTGGAGATACGCGGAGATCATTTCAAGGAGCCGGAGCTTCTCGCCCCTGCTCATCCCGGCCATGCGGGCCCACTCGCGGAAGGTGTCGCCCTGGAAAAAGGCCAGTGCCTCATGCCGGTGCTCGCCGTCGTGCAAATCCTCAATGGCCTGAAAGATAACCGATTCTGCAAGACTCCTGAGACTCATGGATTCCCTCCTTTTCAGAACTCGTGTTCTCGTGCAGGGAGAAAATCACGACCTTCCCGAGCATCGCAGACTTTCTTTCCCGGACATTCATGCCCCGGCCTCATCGTGCCCCGGGCCTTCCGGTAGAAGGGACAGGCCACGTAGGCGGTGCTCCGGCAGTACTGCCCGAGCTCGAACCGCCCCGGCACCTGTCTTTCCTCCCTCGAAAGGCATATCCGCACATGCTGTCCCACCAGATACGGGCATCCCATTTCTCGCTTCCTCCCCTGATGCAGCTTCCCCGATGCCCTCTTAGCTTATCCGGGACAGCGGCGGCAATTCTATCGGAACGCGCCCTATTTTCTTGTAGGTCAGATTCCTACGGCGCGCAGGAGGGCCAGCCTGAGGTGCCGCGGGAGGCAAGGCCGTAACCCGTCTTGTTATAATAAAAAAAGGATGAGAAAAGACCGGAAGAAGCATTCCCCTTCCTCTTGTGACCGGCAGGCGGCCCGGGGCGGGGAGCCCTCCCTTAGGCACAGGCGCATGCGCCTTCACCGCCACCGCCCGGACTTCACCTGGACCGGGGTGAAAACCGAGCGCTACAAGGACGCAGACGGTACGTGGTCCTCCGTCCTCCGAAGGACGCTCATAGGAGGGAAGGCCGAACGGACCGCTTTTCACGTGCGGTATTTCGAGGTGGCCCCGGGCGGGCACACCACCCTGGAGCAGCACAGGCACGAGCACGTGGTGCTCTGCATGCGCGGGAGGGGAGAGTGCGTGGTAGGGAGGCGGAAGCACGGCCTCTCGCCCCTGGACGTCCTTTACGTCCCACCCTTTGCGGCCCACCAGCTCCGAAACCCCCACGGCGAGCCCTTCGGGTTCCTCTGCATCGTCGATGCGGAGCGCGACAGACCGAGGCCCCTTTGAAGGCCGCCCGCATGATGTGATTCTCGCCGGTGATTTTTTCACGGCGGGCGTGCTATGCTTGCGGGCCCGTGGGCGGCGGGCTCGCTTGTCTGGCCCGCCGGGAAAATATTATAATGTCCGGACGGGGAAAAAATGGAGAAGAAACAAAAGAGCCTGACTGACCGCACCTGGGATTTCCTGGCCTCCGTAAAGCTGGCCATTATCATATTCGCCCTGATTTCCCTCACCTCCATCGTCGGGACCATCCTGGAGCAGAACGCCTCGGCCCAGGCCAACATCAAGATACTCAGCGGCATCGTGGGCTACGGGCTGGCTCCCAAGGTCTACCGGGTCATGGAGACGATGGGCTTCATGGACATGTACCGCTCCTGGTGGTTCATCGGGCTTCTGATGCTCTTTTCCGTGAACCTGCTCATCTGCTCCCTTGACCGCCTCCCCAGGACGTGGAAGCTCGTGGTCGAGCCGTTCAGGCCCCTGGCGAGCGACCGTTTCAGGGCCTTCGGCCTGAAGAGGGAGTTCACCCTGCCGGGCAAGACGGAGGCCAACAGGGACAAGCTGGCGGCGGGGCTCAGGTCGCTGGGGTTCAGGCGCTGGCAGACGAGCACGGAGGGGGGCCTTCAGTACTATGCCCAGAAAGGGCGCTTGAGCCGACTCGGCGTCTACATCACGCACCTCAGCATCATCGTCATTCTCCTGGGCGCGGTGGTGGGCTGGGTCTTCGGCTACAAGGGCTTCGTCAACATACCGGAGGGGACGAGCACGTCGCTCATCTGGAAAAGGACCCTTTCCCTCTCCCAGGCCCAAGTCCAGGAAAGGCGCCTCATCCTCCGGAGCCTCGACGCCGCAAGCGGAGACGTGCGCATGGCGGCGGCCAGGCTCAACGTCACCGAGAAACTCACCGTCCACGAAGGCCCCCAGGAGGTAAAGAGTAAATGGATCGAGGTCAACGACCCCCTCAAGTACAAGGGCTGGACGTTTTACCAGTCCAGCTACAGCATACTGGAGGACCCTTCCAGGTACATCTATATCTTCCGGGTCATCTCCCGGACCGGCGAGGCCGAGACCGTGCGTATCAAGAAGGGAGGGAGCTTCACCATACCCGGCACCGACGTGAAGGCCACCGTGGTCGACTACAGCCCGGCCCTCTCCATGGATGCCAGCGGCAGGTACTACACGTATGCCGATGCCATGAACAACCCGGCGGCCAAGCTCGCCATCGACGGAGGCGGCCAGTCTTACACCAAGTGGGTCCTCAGGCGGTATCCCGAAACGGGGGTGCTGCCCACCAAGGACGTCGTTCAGCTCATGGACATATGGGGCTCGCAGTACACGGGGCTTGAGGTGAGAATAGACCCGGGCGTCTGGCTTGTCTATCTGGGCTGCATCCTGATAAGCATCGGGCTTTATTTCGCCTTCTTCATGAGCCACAGGAAAGTGTGGGTGCACGTCGCGACCGAAAAAGGCCAGACCAAGGTGCTGGTGGCGGGCACCACGAGCAAGTACCGTGAAGGCTACGAGAAGCGCATGGACGCCATGATCGCGCGTCTCAAAGGAGGCAAGTAAATGGATAGTTCCGTACTCTTCGGCATTTCCACCGTTGCCTACATCCTGGCGATGATGATTTATATAGCATACCTGGCCGTCAGGAGCGAGGCCGTCGGCGTCACGGCCACCGCGGTGACCGTCGTGGGGTTCGCCTGCCAGACGGGGGGCTTCGTGCTGAGGGGGATGGAGTTCCACGCGATGAGCGGGATGGGGTTTCTGCGGTCCATCCCCCTGACGAACCTCTACGAGTCGCTGGCTTTCTTCGTCTGGTCCCTCATCCTCATCTATCTCGTCGTGGAGTTCAAGTACAAGAACCGCTCCTTCGGCGCCTTCGTCACGCCCGTGGCGGGCCTGGCCCTGGCCTTCATCGAGATGTCCGGCGTGTCCAAGTCCATCCAGCCCCTGGTCCCGGCGCTTCAGAGCAACTGGCTCCTGGTGCATGTGTTCACGAGCTTCGTCGCCTACGCCACCTTCGCCCTTTCCTTCTCCACAGGCATCATGTATCTCATCAGCACCACGGAGAAGCGGACCGAGGGGGCCTACATCTTCTGGTCGGTCACCCTGGGCGCCTTCACCGTCATCCTGGCGGCCATGGGGCTGGATTTCCTGAAGTTCCGCGTGGCCGGCATACGCCCGGACGCCATGGTGCAGAGCTATCTTTTCAAGGCCACCTTCATGAGCTCCAATCCCGTCATAGTGGTGGTGAGCCTGGCTGCGGCGGCGGGCGGCGTTTTCGCCTTCTGGCGGTTCGGGCAGGGCTTCAAGCGGATCATCTCCTCCGTGGGCATCTCCCCGGACCTCCTGGATGAGATTACCTACAAGAGCATCGCCATCGGGTTTCCCATCTTCACCCTGGGAGGGCTCATCTTCGGGGCCATCTGGGCGGACCAGGCCTGGGGCGTGTACTGGTCCTGGGACCCCAAGGAGACCTGGTCCCTCATCACGTGGTTCGTCTATGCCTTCTACCTCCATGCCCGGCTCCTCAGGGGGTGGAAGGGCCACAAGATAGCCATGGTCGCCGTCGTGGGCTTCGTCGCCGTGATAATCACCTACCTGGGCGTCAACCTTCTCTTGAGCGGCCTGCACTCCTACGGCGGCGCCTAACTGCCCTGTGGGCCGCGCCCGCAAATATGCCTTTCTCATGACAGCGCTTCTGGGCGTCATCGCCGCGGGAGCGCTCTTCGCCCGGGAGCTTCCCTGGGCGAACGCCGCCCTCTTCGGCGCGAGCGAGGCGCCTCTGCGTTTTCCTCTCTCGACGGGCGTCATGGCAGCCTTCACGGCTCTCCTGGCCCTGGGGCGGAAGCCGGGCGAGGGCGATAGTGAGGAGAGCCCTCCGAGCGAAGAGGAGTCAAGCCGGGTGCCCGCCGGACGGGACCTCGACTCCCTGGGCAACCTGGAGAAGATGTTCACCCTGGGGGAGCTGGCCGGCGCCATAGCCCACGAGATAAAAAACCCCCTGGCCGGCATCAGCGGGGCCATCCAGGTCATCGCCGACGACCTGCCGGCCGGCGACCGGAGGAGGGAGGTCTTCCGGGACATTCTGAAGGAAATAGACCGCCTGGACAAGTCCGTGCGCAACCTGCTCGGTTTCGCCCGTCCGCCCGAGCCCCATCTGGTCATTGCCCCGCTGGGAGACGTCATCCACAGCGTGGGCGAGCTTCTCGCCGGACAGGCCAAAAAGCAGTCCGTGGATGTTACCATTCTCCTTGGCGGCGGGCCGGAAAAGGTGCTCATGGACCCGGAACAGATGCGGCAGGCCCTCCTGAATGTCGCCATGAACGCCCTTCACGCCATGCCCGGCGGCGGCACGTTGACGATGACGGCCCGGGGGAGGGAAGAGGACGGCGCGGTGGAGATTGCCGTGGCCGACACGGGGAAGGGAATCGAAAGGGAGGAGGTCGGGAAGCTCTTCGTGCCCTTCTATACGACCAAACCCGGGGGCTCGGGCCTGGGGCTCGCCATTACGAAAGGCATCGTGGAAAAACACGGCGGCGAGGTAACGGTGCAAAGCCGGGTGGGAGAGGGAACCACCGTCCGCATCACCCTGCCCGTGAGGGAGGAGAATGCCTGAGGCAACCGTACTGGTCATTGACGACGAGAAGCTCTTGCGCTGGTCCATCGAGCAGAACCTCTCCAAGGAGGGCTATGCCGTCCTTACGGCGGAAAAGGGCCTGGAGGGGCTGGACCTGTTCAAGGAAAACGCCCCCGACATCACCCTCCTGGACATCAACCTCCCGGACGTCTCCGGCATAACCGTGCTGGAGGGCATCAAGGAGGTGGACAAGAACGCCCTGGTGGTGATGATTACCGCCTTCGCCGACATAGAGACGGCCGTCAAGTCCGTCAAGTTGGGCGCGTACGACTTCGTGGAAAAGCCCTTCAACATGGAGAAGCTCAAGATCCTCCTGCGCAAGGCCCTGGAGACCGCCTCCCTGAGGAAGGAGATATCGGAGTTCCGCCGGAACCTCTCGGTCCGCTACGGGTTCGACAGCATCATCGGAGAGTCCGACAGGATGAAGAAGGTCTTCGACCTCATAGCCAAGGTGGCCCGGTCCGACGCGGCCACCGTCTTCGTCTCCGGCGAAAGCGGCACGGGAAAGGACCTCGTGGCCAAGGTCATCCACTACCAGAGCGGGCGGGCGGAGAGGCCCTTCATGGAGATAAACATGACCGCCCTTCCGGAGAACCTGGTGGAAAGCGAGCTCTTCGGACACGAAAGGGGGGCCTTCACCGACGCCAAGGCGCTCAAGAAGGGCCTCTTCGAGCTGGCCGACGGGGGCACGGTCTTCCTCGACGAAATCGGGGACATGAAGGCCTCGGCCCAGGCCAAGCTCCTGAGGGTGATGGAGAACAAGGCCTTCAAGCGCATCGGCGGCACCGCGGACCTGGAGGTGGACGTCCGCATCGTCGCGGCCACGAACAAGAACCTCCAGGAGGAGGTCAAGAAGGGCAATTTCCGCGAGGACCTGTACTACCGCCTCAGGGTCATCCCCGTGGAGCTGCCCGCCCTGAGGGAGCGGGACAAGGACATCCTGCTTCTGGCCAAATTCTTCATAGACGCCTTCAACAAGGAGTTCAAGAAGAACATCAGGGGCCTCTCCGAGGAGACCGCCCGCTGCTTCCTCGACTACCCCTGGCCGGGCAACGTCAGGGAGCTGAGGAACGTCATCGAGCGGGCCGTGCTTCTGGAAAGCGAGGAATACATCCTCCCGGAGCATCTCCCGGTGGAGATGACCTCCCGGGAAGCCTTCTCGCCGCAGAGCTCGGGCCTGGACATCAGGATACCGGCCTCGGGCATCAATATAGAGGACGTGGAGAAAGACCTCATCCGGCAGGCCCTGGACGTCACCCGGGGCAACCAGACCAAGGCCGCCCGGCTGCTGGGCCTCTCCCGGGACACCCTGCGCTACCGGATGAACAAGTTCGGCTTCCTTCCCGAGAAGGCCTAGCACGATGTTTGCATATATGAACGTATGAACGGACTCGCAGGGAGAGAAATCAGGAAAGGGGACGCCGGAGGATGAAAGTGCTGGTCGTGGACGACGAGCAGTTGGTGCGCTGGTTTCTGGAGAGGGCGCTGAAAAAATGGGGCCACGACGTCACATCCGTCTCCACCGCCGACGACGCCCGCAGCCTTCTGGGCAAAGAGGACTTCGACGTGCTCTTTACCGACCTCAGAATGCCTGAGGGAAATGGCGCACATCTGGTGCACGAGGTGAGTGAAAACCCCGAACTGGATATCAAAGTGGTTGTGTGCTCGGCCTTCGTCACCGTGGAAATGGCCCAGGGCTTCCGGAAAAGGGGCATTCTCACACTCAAAAAACCGTTTAAGCTGGCCGAGTTGGAAAGGACCCTGGAGCTCTGCTCCAATTGAATTTTCCCTCCCCCCTCAAGTAAAATCAAATTAAGGGCGCCGTGTGGGCGCCGGAGTTTCTGCGAGAAACAGAGAGGATCTCTCCATGAACAACCTCAAGACCGCTGTCCTGCTGGTGGCCCTTACGCTCCTGCTCATCTGGGCGGGCGGGGCCTTTGGCGGGAAGCAGGGTATGACCATCGCCCTAATCCTGGCGCTGGGCATGAATTTCTTCGCCTACTGGTTCAGCGACAAGGTCATCCTCAGAATGTACCGGGCCCGCCAGGTGGGCGAGCGCGAAGCTCCCGACCTGTATCGCACGGTGCGGGAGCTTGCCACGAAGGCCTCCATGCCCATGCCCCGGGTCTACATCATCGAGGGCGAGCAGCCCAATGCCTTCGCCACGGGCCGAAACCCCGCCCATGCCGCCGTGGCCGTGACCTCGAGCATCATGCGGATTCTCTCGCTGGATGAGCTCCGCGGGGTCCTGGCGCACGAGATGGCGCACATCAAGCACCGGGACATCCTCATAAGCACCATTACGGCCACCATCGCCGGGGCCATAACCTATCTGGCCTACATGGCCCAGTGGGCGGCCATCTTCGGCAGGCTGGGCGATGACGACGACAGCCCTCTGGCGGCCCTGGCCATGATGATCATCGCTCCCATCGCCGCCATGATAGTGCAGCTGGCGGTCTCGCGCTCCCGGGAGTTTCAGGCCGACCGCGGCGGAGCGCTCATCTCCGGGACGCCCCGGAGCCTGGCCAGCGCCCTGAGAAAGCTTCAGATGGCCTCGAGCCGGGTTCCCATGAAGGCGTCTCCGGCCACCTCGCACCTGTTCATCGTAAACCCCCTGTCGGCCAAGGGACTCTCCAGGCTCTTCAGCACGCACCCGCCCATGGGGCAGCGCCCCCCGCAAGGGCGCGGCATTTTCTATTGTCCGACCTTTCGGAGAACCAGGAAGGTGATGAGCCAGCCGAAACCGAAGGAGTTGGCGAGCGCCGCCCCGGCTTCCGTCCGCACCGTCTCCCGCACATAGTCCAGCGAGCCCTCCGGGTCCCCGAGGTTCAGGATGCCCGGCAGAAGGCCCTCCCTGAGGCTCATGGCGGCCAGGGCCGCCTCCACCGCCCCGGAGGCCCCGAGCATGTGCCCGGTCATGGACTTGGCCGCGGTGACCCGGGCTCCCGGGCCGAAGAGCCGCCCTATGCTTTCGGCCTCGGTGCTGTCGCCGGCGGGGGTGGAGGTGGCGTGGGCGTAAATGCACCCCACGTCCCCGGGGGAGAGGCCCGCCTCGGCAAGGGCGGCCCGCATGGCCCGTATCTGCCCGTCGCTTCGGGGGACGGTGGGGTGAAAGGCGTCGGCCGCGTTTCCGCAGCCGGCTATCTCGGCGTAGGGCCGGGCACCCCTTCTCACGGCGGCCTCGTACTCCTCAAGCACCAGGACCCCGGCCCCCTCGCCCAGGACAAACCCGTCCCGCCCCCGGTCGAAGGGGCGGCTCACCCCCTCACGGGAGAGGGCTCCCAGGGCGCCGTATCCGCCGATACAAAGCGTGCACAGGGGGGCTTCCGCCCCGCCCGCCAGGGCCATTCCGGCCGCGCCGGAGCGGACGAGCCGCACCGCCTCTCCCAGGGCGGCTCCGCCGGAAGCACAGGCGTTGGATATTCCCAGGACGTGCCCTTTGAGGCCGAGCCGCCCGGCCACGTAGGAGGCCGCCATGCTTACCGTCGTGCCCAGCATCAGGTAGGCCGAGGGGCGCCTCCCCGCCGAAGCCGAGAGGGTGCTTATCCCCCCGCGGCCCGAGCCTATGAGGACCGAGGCGTCCTCCCGGAGCGCGCCCCCGAGCCCCGCGTCCTCCACGGCCATGGCCGCCGCCGCATAGGCGTACTGGATGAAAGGGTCCAGCCTTCTTCTGTCCTTGGGCGGAAGGAAGCCAGCCGCGTCAAAGCCCTTGAGCTCGCCGGCCGCGCGCCACGGGCCTCGCCCGGGGTCGCACCTGCTCAGGGCCCCGATACCCGAGCGGCCCGCGAGGGCCGCCTCCCAGGTTTCCCGCAGGGTGTTTCCCAGGGGGCTCACGGCCCCCATGCCCGTCACCACGACGCGTCTCACCGTAAACTATCTTATCACATGGGTTTACGGAAGCAGCCCGCGGCCCGAGACGAAGGGTCAGCTCAGGCGGTTTCTGAGGGCCAGGAGGAAAAAGACCGCCTGAAGAGGGATGAGAATCCGTGCCCCCAGCTCGATATACCGACCAGCCGAGGAAACCGGCGTCACCAGGGGGTCGGGAGCGAAGCTCGCGTACTGAAGGGTGCTCAGGAGAAGGGCGCTGAGCTTCCCGGCCCGGAGGAAGTCCCCGAGCGCCTCCATCCCGAAGGCCCGCTCGCCGAGCCCGAGGAAGAAGGCGAAAGAGACGATGAGGAAAACCAGCACCAGGGCCGCCTGCAGGGGCCTCTCCCCGTAGCCCGAGACAAGCCTGTACAGGCCCAGAAGCGCCCTCTCCGCCGGGCCCCCCGCCAGGCGGCGCGTCTCCATCTTGCCGTAACGCCAGTCGCCGGCGTCCATCTGTGCCTCGACGGCCTTCCGGCCGAGATGCCCGTAAAGGGAGGACAGCCTGCGCGCCTTCGCGCGGAAGTCCCCCGCCTTGCGCGACCTGAGGCTTTCGACCTCGTCATAGAGGGCCTTCCGGCCGGCCCGCCGGGGCCAGAGGCAGTCGCGGAAAGCCATGTGCCCGAGGTCCGCGTCCATGAAGTAGCAGGAGGTCAGGTCCGCCCCCTGAAGAAAGAGGGAGCTGTCCACGGTGACGCCCGTGAAGCTCGCCACGCTCTGAAAGACCGCTCCTTCGGAGGGCTCCTCGTGCCGCCGCCCCTCAAAGACCGCCCGGCCCCTGAACCGGGCCCGCGTAAAGTCCGCGGCGCCCCGGAAGTCCACTTCCGAGAACAGGGCATCACCCCTGAAGGCCGCCTGGGAGAAGTCCGCCCGTCCCCCGAAGGCCGCCCGGGAGAAATCCACATCGTCGCGGAAGGCCGCCTGGGAGAAGGAGACCTCCCGGGCGAAGGCGCACCCCCGCATGTCCGCCTGCCCCTGGTGCGTCGTCCGGCCGAAGTCCGCCTGCTCGGCGAACTGCACCCCGAAGAAGGACGTGCCGCCGGAGAAAAAGGCGCCCGGGAAAAGGGCCTCCCCCTGGAAGGAGGCCTTGGAAAACGCCGCCCCGCGGGCGAAGGAAACGCCGGGGAAAAGTGTTGCGCCCTTGAACACCGTGCCCCGGAAGTACACGGGCCGCCTGAACGAAACCTGGGAGAAGTCGGCCTTCCCGTGGAACGTCGCCCGGGAGAAACTCACCTCCGGAAGCTCCCCCGCGGAGCCGAAGGGCATGTCGCCCTCGAATACGGTCCCGGAGAGGTTGCAGGGCCTCCCCGCAGCCGCGGCCCGCCTCAGCTCGCCCACGACCAGCTCCCTGAACTTCTCGGGGGTGCATCCCTTCTTCCCGGGGGGAGCATGAAAGACGCAATATTCCTTTCCGGCCTCGTCCTTCCAAACGATGGGGTGCCGCCGGCACCAGTCGCTCAGTGAGGGGATACCGGCTTTTGAGCAGGACATGAAAACCTCCCCGGCGCGTTCGCTCCGCTTATTATAACCGATGCAAGCGAAGGCCCCTCAAGCCGGCTCATCGCCCCTCGAGGCGGCCAGCTCCCGGCTGAGGCGGGCGAAATCCTCGAGGCTCAGGGTCTCGGGCCTGCGCATGCGCTCGATGCCCGCCCTCCGGAGGGCTTCGCCTATGCCGGGAAAGTCCCTCTGCAGGGAGTTCTGGATGCTCTTTCTCCGCTGCCCAAAGGAGGTGCGCACCAGGGAGAAAAACAGCTCTTCGGAGGGAACCTCCACCGGGGGCTTCCCATGGATGCGTATGTGCAGGCAGGCCGAGTCCACCTTGGGGACGGGCCGGAACGCCCCCCGGGGGATGGTGAAGGGGACCCGGACCTCGCCGCGGTACTGGAGCATCAGGGATAGGACGCCGTAGTCCCTGCCGCCGGGGGCCGCCGCGGCCCGGCGGGCGACTTCCTTCTGCACGGTGAGGGTCATGGACCTCAGGAGCGTCCGGTGCTCCAGGAGCCTGAAGATGATGGGCGTGGTGATGTGGTAGGGGATGTTGGCCACCACCTTGAAGGGCTCCCCTATCCTCTCGTAGGGGAAACGGAGGGCGTCGCCCAGGATGAGGGTGAGGTTCTCCCTGTCCCCCATCCCGGCCTTGAGCCGCGCGTAAAGCTCGCGGTCCACTTCTATGGCCAGCACCCGTCCGGCGCGCTCGGCGAGCATCCGGGTGAGACGCCCCGGCCCCGGGCCTATCTCCACCACGGTATCATCCGGACCCACGCCCGCGGTCTCGATGATTCTCCCGAGGATGGAGGGGTCAAAGAGGAAATTCTGGCTCAGCGCCTTCCGGGGCATCCTCTATATTACCCGGAAAACGCTACTTCCCGGAGTACGCCCTCAGGTAGTCCTCCCCCTCGGAGGCATGGTCCCAGTGGAAATCGGGCACGTCCCTCACAATGCGGCTGACGAACATCTGCTCGGTGCGGTCCATGGTGGAAAGCCTCCTCAGGGAAAGGGCAAGGGCCAGGGCGAGGAAGAAAAACGCTCCCGGCGTCTCCAGTCCGGGCACCCCCGCACGTGCGCCCAGCCAGGCCCCGGCGGCCGCGCCCCCGAGGAGGCCCAGCAGCGGAAGCATATAGGCCAGGGCGTATCCCCTCCAGCGCACCCCCTCGGCTATGCCCAGGGTCACCATGTCGCCGGCCGCGGCCCCGGCACGGTTTTCCGCCCTCACCAGCATCCCGGTGCCGCCGGGCTTGCACAGGCCCATGCGGGCCATGCCGCACTTCCGGCAGGCCGCCCCGCCCACGAGGCGGACCTCCGCCTCGCCGCCCTCCGTGCTGAGGACAAGGGCCTTCTCCGCTATGCGGTCCTTCATGTCTTGAGGGTACGCTTTCCGGGAGGGGGAAAGCCATGAGCTTCGTCATAAGGGAGAAACGAAAGACGCAGGCCGGGCGGCCTTGAGAGGCGCTTTGCCCCTCCGGAGGGACGGACGCCCGCCTATTTCTCCCTGGATATCAGGCGGTCTATGGAGAACGACCCCCCGCCGCTCAGGACGAGGGCCAGGGCCATGCCCACCGCCAGGACGTGATACTCGAAGCCCTCCCCCGCCTTCTGGCCGGACCAGTTCATGAAGAACCCGTTCTGTATGTGGTTCATGTAGGCGCAGATGGAAAGGGAGGTCGCGATGGCCAGTGCGCAGAGGCGCGTGAAGATGCCGGTGATGAGCCCCAGGGAGCCCAGGACCTCCGTGGCCATGAGGAGCAGCACCGCTCCGGTGGAAAACCCGTACTGCGTCTTGAATATCTCAATGGTCTTCTGAAAACCCGGTCCTCCGAAAACGCCCAGGGTCTTCTGAAGCCCGTGCGGCAGAATGACCACGCCCAGGGCCAGGCGGACGAACAAGAGCCCCAGGACCGGCCGGGTCCGGAAAAGAAAGCTCATCGTGCCCCTCCTTCAAGGCCTCTCTTCAGCCGTATTGCTCACCGTGCGGCGCCTCACCCCCGAAGGGGGGCCTTCCACGCGGTTACACAATAAAAGAAGGAAGGCCCCGTGTCAAGGAAAAGCTGAAAGGCCGGCTTTATTCTGATAAACTCAAGGGGTCCACGAGTGGCCATGATCGAGATTGAAAAACTCAACAAATACTTCGACGAGGGCGGGACCCACGCCGTCAGGGACGTCTCCCTGAGGGTGCGGGAGGGCGAGACCCTGGTCCTCCTGGGGTCGTCGGGGTCGGGAAAAACTACCCTTCTGAAGATGCTCAACCGCCTGGTCGAGCCCTCCTCGGGCACCATCCGCATCCGGGGAGAAAACGTCCTCGCACAAAACCCCATCGCGGTGCGGCGCTCCATCGGCTACGTGTTTCAGGGCATCGGGCTTTTCCCCCACATGGACATCGAGCAGAACGTCACGGTGGTGCCCCGGCTTCTGGGCTGGGCCGACGCCAGACGGCGCGCGCGGGCCGCCGAGGTGATGGACATGGTTGGCCTGGGCTACGAGACCTATCGCCTGCGGTACCCCGACGAGCTTTCCGGCGGGCAGCAGCAGCGCATCGGGGTTGCCCGGGCGCTGGCCGCCGAGCCCGAACTGCTCCTCATGGACGAGCCCTTCGGCGCCCTGGATGCCGTCACCCGCGACCTCCTGCAGCAGGAGATAATCACCCTCCGGGAAAAGCTCAAGAAGACCATCGTCTTTGTCACCCACGACATCTTCGAGGCCTTCACCCTGGCCGACCGCATCGCCGTGCTGCACGAGGGACGGCTCGAGCAGGTGGGAACCCGGAGAGACCTGGTCGCCTCCCCGCGGACGGATTTCGTCCGGGACCTGGTGGAGCGGCCCAGGAAACAGCTCGAAGAGTTTCGGGAGGTGCTCTGATGCCCCTGGACTTCCTCGTCGAGCGCCTCCCGGAGCTTCTCATTCGGACCCGGGAGCACCTCTTCCTCACCGGCGCGGCGGTGGGCGCGGACGTCCTGGTGGGCGTGCCCACCGGGGTCATGGCCACCGGGCGCCCGTGGCTCAGGTCGGCGGTGTTTACGGCGGCCAACGTGGTGCAGACGGTGCCGAGCCTGGCGATGCTGGCCTTCCTGCTGGCCATGCTGAACATGATAGGGGTGGTGCCCGCCATCGTGGCCCTCACCCTCTATGCCCTGCTTCCCATCCTGCAAAACACGGTGACGGCCCTGGAGGGCGTCCCCCCGGAGACCGTGGAGGCCGCCCGGGGCATGGGGATGACCCCGTGGCAGGAGATGAGGATGGTCAAGCTCCCCCTGGCCATGCCGGTGCTCGTCGCCGGCATCAAGACCTCGGCGGTCATCAGCGTGGGCATCGCCACCCTCTCGGCCTTCATCGGCGCCGGAGGCCTCGGGGAGTTCATCATCAGGGGGCTCTCGCTGGCGGACAACCGGCTCATCCTCCTGGGTGCGGTGCCCTCGGCCCTCCTGGCCCTCTATGTGAGCTTGGCCATAGCGGCCGTAGAGTGGGGCCTGAACGAGCGCAAGAGGCGCAGGGTGCGCCTCTTCTCGGGCCGGTTCGGCCGCGTGCTGACCCTGGTCCCCCTGCTCCTGCTCCTTGCCGTGGCCTTTACGGGCCAGCTCTGGCGGGCGGCCGGCGGGGCGGCTCCGGCGCGAGTGGTGCACGTGGGGAGCAAGAACTTCACCGAGCAGTTCATCCTGGCCGAGATGCTCGCCCAGAGGCTCGAGGCGGCCACGGGCCTCACCGTGAAGCGCCATTTCAACCTGGGGGGCACCATGATATGCCACGAGGCCCTTGTGCGGGGAGAGATAGACATGTACCCCGAGTACACGGGGACGGCGCTCACGGCCATCCTGAACGTCAAGAAGCGCATGACGGACCCCGAGAAGGTCTACGACCTGGTCTCCCGCAGATACGAGAGGCGGTTCAACCTGATATGGCTCGAGCCCTTCGGGTTCAACAACACTTACGCCCTGGCCGTGCGGAAGCAGCAGGCCCGGAGAAACGGCTGGAAGAAGATATCCGACCTCCGGCCCGTGGCCGGAAAGCTTCGGGCTGCGTTCACCGCGGAGTTCGCCGAGCGCCCGGACGGCTATCCGGGCTTCGTGAAGGCCTACGGCATACGGTTCGGCTCGGTCACGGACATGGACCCCGCCCTCATGTACGATGCCCTGAGGAGGGGGCAGGTGGACGTCATCAGCGCCTTCGCCACCGACAGCCGCATCCCGGGGTACAACCTCGCCATCCTCGAGGACGACCGGGGGTTCTTCCCCCCATACTACGCCGCCCCCGTGGTGAGGAAGGAGCTCCTCACCGCCCATCCGGAGGTCCGCGAGGCCCTCGCCCCCCTGGGCGGCATCCTCGACGAGAAGACCATGCGGCAACTCAACTACGAGGTGGACCAGAAAAAGCGCGAGGTGGCCGACGTGGTGCGGGAGTTTCTCCTGGCCAAGGGGCTGTGATGATACGGGTGGGAACCTCTTCCTGGACGGAGAAGACCCTCGTACAAAGCAGCGAGTTCTACCCCCGGGGCGTCAACACCGCCGAGGAGCGCCTCCGCTTCTACGCCGGGCACTTCTCCACCGTGGAGGTCGACGCCACCTACTACGCCATCCCGCCGCTTTCCACCCCCCGCATGTGGGCGGAGCGCACCCCCGGGGACTTCGTCTTTCACGTCAAGGCATACGGGGCCCTCACCGGCCACGGCGTGGACCCCCGGACCCTGCCTCCGGATATCCGGCAGGGGCTCTCCCGGGGAGAATGGGAAAAGAACCGGGTCTATATCAAGGACCCCGGCCTCATGGGCGCGGTGGCCGAGCGTTTCAGGGAGATGATGGGCCCGCTTAAAAGAGCGGGAAAGCTCGGGGTGGCCGTCTTTCAGCTTCCGCCCTGGGTGCAAAAGGGCCCCCGGAGCATGGAGAAGCTCACCGTCTACCGCGATTACATGAAGGATACGGCCCCCGTGGCCGTGGAGTTCCGCCACGGCAGTTGGCTTGCTCCGGAGAGCCGCCAAGAGGTCCTGGGCTTCCTCGAGGAAAACGGGTTCCTCTACGTGACCGCCGACGAGCCCCAGTGCGGCTCTCTGGCCACCGTGCCCTTCGTCCCGGAGGCCACGGGCTCCATCGCCTATTTCCGCTTCCACGGCAGAAACAGGCAGACCTGGCTCAAAAAGGGCATAGCCACGGCGGAGAGGTTCAAGTACGAGTACTCCGAGGAGGAGCTGAGGGGGTTCGTCCCCGCCGTGGAGAAGGTGCAGAAGAAAAGCAGGGACATCTACGTGATGTTCAACAACTGCTACGCCGGCATGGCCACCCGCAATGCCGGGAGAATGAAAGCCCTCCTCCGGGCCGGCTAGGCCGCCCGGCCCCTCCCCCGCGCCCCAAGGGGGTGCCGGTCCTACACCTTGAACCAGCCTATCATCTTCTCCAGTTCCTTGGAGAGCCCTTCCAGCTCCACCGAGGTGTCCTTTATCTTGCTCGTGGAATTGGCCGAGCTGGTGGTGATGGTGAGGATGTTCTCCATGTTCTGGGAGACCTGCTCCGCCGCCGCCGACTGCTCTTCCGAGGCCGCCGCGATGCGCTGCACCATGTCCTCGCCCTTGCTCGAGGCGGCCACGATGAGCTCCAGGGACTGCTTGGCCTCCTCGGCCAGCTTCACACCGCCCTGGACCTCCACGCTCCCGGTCTCCATGGAGCCCACGGAGCGCTCGGTATCGTCCTGTATCTTCTTTATCATGGCGGTTATTTCCTTGGTGGCCTTCCCCGTGCGCTCCGCCAGCTTTCTCACCTCGTCGGCCACCACCGCGAAGCCCCTGCCCTGCTCCCCGGCGCGGGCGGCCTCGATGGCGGCGTTCAGGGCCAGGAGGTTCGTCTGGTCCGCTATGTCGTCGATGACCTGGATGATGGTGCCTATCTCGCTGGAGCTCGTGCCCAGCTGCCCGATGGTCTCGGAGGCCTCCCGCACGGTCTCGGCGATGCGGAGCATGCCCTGCATGGTGCGCTCCACCACGTCGCGCCCCCGGGCCGCCACCTCCGCGGCCTCATGGGAGGC
This sequence comes from Nitrospirota bacterium, assembly GCA_037386965.1. NCBI lineage: Bacteria > Pseudomonadati > Nitrospirota > Nitrospirota bacterium. The sequence goes on along the minus strand of JARRLN010000079.1, from coordinate 819 downwards.
GCTGGCCGCGTCCCCGGCGTTCTTGGCCACGTCGATGATGGTATGGGACATCTCGTTCATGGCCGAAGCCACCTGCTCGGTCTGGCGGGCCTGCTGGGTGGAGCCCTGGCTCAGTTCCTCGGAGGTCCGCGCCAGGGACTGGCTCGAGGAGGACGCGCGCTCCACGCTGCCCTTCACCGTGGAGATTATCTCCTGGACGTTGTCCACGAAGGTGTTGAACCAGCGGGCAAGCTCCCCCAGCTCGTCGGCGCTGTCCACGGTGAGCCGCTTGGTCAGGTCGCCCTCGCCCCGGGCGATGTCCTTGAGCATGTCCACCGTGTTGTTGACGCGCTTGATGATTATCCTCCTGGTCAGCAGGGTGATGCCCCCGGCGAAAAGCAGGATGGCCACCACGATGGCCCCCCCGGTGATGGCGGCGTTGCGCCTGAGGCTTTTCGCCAGGACGTCCTTGCTGTAGCCTATGACCAGGGTGCCCTGCACGCCCCCCAGGTCATCCAGGATGTCGCGCTTGTAGACCATGGCATCGGAGGTGTCCTCCGGGGGCAGCATGCTCCGGGTCAGGGGCTCGCCCTGGGCGTTGTAGATGACGAAGAACTTGACCGCCGGGTCGCTGGAGATGGCCTTGACGAAGTTCTCGAAGTCGCTGAAGTCGAATATGGCGAAATAATCGGCGCTGAAGCGCGTTATGAAGTCCACCACCGCGTTGCCCTTGGCATCCATGGCCGACTGTATGGCCGCCTTGTTGTTCATCGCCATGAACCCGCCGAGCCCTCCGAGAAGCACCACCGCCAGGAGCACCACGGGAATGAGGAACTTCCG
>JARRLN010000078.1 GCA_037386965.1 Nitrospirota bacterium | reverse complement strand
CCGAGGGAGCGGCGCACCGCCATCTCCCGCTGGCGGCTGGAAACGGAGAGCTCGCGCAGGGCCAAGCGATCGACCTCGGCCGAGTTTTGCGGGATGACCACATTCAGCTCTGCCAGTTCACGCCGAACCTGGTCCAGATCCCCTTGTAACCTTTGCACCGCTTGAAGTCATCGGGCTGCCTGATCGCGGCGCTGTTGGCGAAACGTATACGTTTCAGATTGTGGGAGATCTGACAATCACGGACGTTACCAGGCAAGTGACCTTTGACGTAATGGCCACGCCGACGACTGAAACGCGCATCGAGGGCACGGCGGCGGCGATGAGGGAGGAGGTACTCGGGAGGTTCGTCCTGCGCCTCCGCGTGCTAGAGCTGGCGCACGAGGTGCGGCAGGCCGGTCTTACCGTGGGGATATTGAGCGACCAGACCGACTGGCTCGAGGAGCTGAACGAGCGCTCGCCCTTCTATCGGCATTTCGACTACGTCTTCAACTCCTACCGGATGGGGAAGGGAAAGCGGGACCCCGGCCTGTTCCGGGACGTGGCCCGGCAGATGGGCCTTGCGCCCGAGGAGGTCCTCTTTATCGACGACAAGGAGCAAAACGTCGAGCGGGCCCGCTCCGAGGGGTTTCAGGCAAGTGTTTTCAAAGGAGAGGACGCGCTCGGCCGGGAGCTTCACCGGAGGCTCTCGCCGAAGCCCGCACACTGAAAGAATTCTTCGGGGAGGAAAAGCGATGCGCCAGTGGAAACCCTATACCATGACCTCGCGGATTACGGGGAAGGTGGTCCAGGTGCGCCATGCCCTGGAGGCCGATGTGCCCCGGATGAAAGAGCTCCTGGGCCGCTTCGGCCGCGAGCCGGCCGTGCGTTACGAGGGATACGTCATTGCCGAGGAGGAAGACAGGCTCCTCGGACTGGGCAGGATGGAGGACACCCCGGGCGGGGGCGCGCGGATGGAGGTGCTGGTGGAAAAGAAACAGGGCTTCGTCTCGGAGCTTATCGTCAAGCATCTCGTGGAGGAAGGACGGGAGAAGGCATGCTAGAGTTTCCCGGCTCGGCCGAGGACTTCGAGCGGGGCGTGGAGCTTTTCAACCGGGGCAGGTACTTCGAGGCCCACGACGCCTGGGAGCAGCTCTGGCTCGGCGAGGCCAAGGACACCCCGCCCAAGCTCTTCATCCAGGGCCTCATCATGGTGGCCGGGGCGCTGGACCAGTGCAAGAAAGGCGAGTATTCGGGAGCCGTAAAGCTCCTGGAGAAGGGCGTGAAAAGGCTCACCGAGTACCGAAGTATCGGCTCCGGCGTCATGGACGTCGAGGACTTCCTGGGCAAGATAGAGCCCCTGTACGAGCGGCTCATAGCCGGAGCGGTAAGCGAGCCTCCCCTTGGGGACAGCCCGCCGGCCATCCGCCTGAGCCGGGGCCGGTAGAAAAGGGGAGGACGCATGGCACGGGCGGACACCCCGCCGCTTGATACGGGAGACAGGTTCCCCCAAATGGCGTTTCAGAGCACCGAGGGAGGCACGGTGGCCTTGCCCGGAGACCTCGGGGGAAGGTGGGCGGTGCTCATCTTCTACCGGGGACATTTCTGACCGTACTGCCGTCAGCAGTTGCTTGACTTCCAGAAGCACGCCGGGCAGTTCCGGGAAAAGGACATCGCCCTGGTGGCCGCCTCCTCCGACACCCCCGACGCCGCCAGGGAGACGGTGAAGAAATACGGCCTCTCCTTCCCCGTGCTCTGCCGCGTCGAGGCGGCGAAGCTCTCGGAGCGCACCGGATGCTTCTACAACGCCCAGGACGGATACGTCCACGCCACGGGCTTCCTCCTGGACCCCGGGGGCGTGGTGCGCACGGCTTCCTACAGCAGCCGAGCGCTGGGGCGGCTGACGGCCAAGGACTCCATGAATTTCATCGAGTACCTGCGTGGAAAAGAATAAGGAGTCCTACGAGACGGTCATCGTGGGAGCCGGCCCCGGGGGGCTCCAGGCCGCCATCTACCTGGCGCGATACAACTTCGGGGTAGTGGTGCTGGATCGCTCCGGGGGAAGGACGCGCCACGCCAGGCACGTGGAAAACTACCTGGGGCATCCCGCCATAAGCGGAGCGGACCTCCTGGACATAGCCGAAGGGCAGGCCCGGAGCTTCGGCGCCGAGGTAGAAAGAGACACGGTCCTCTCCGTGAAGAAAGGGCAAGAGGGCGGATTTGAGGTGCACGCCCGAAGCGGCCGTGTCTATCGCGCCCGCACCGTCATCGCCGCAAGCGGGGTCATGGACAAGCTCCCCCGGATAAAGGACATGCACCGGCACTTCGGCCGGAGCTTCTTCACCTGCATAGACTGCGACGGCTACCGCTGCACGGGAAAGAAGCTCCTCGTGGTGGGAAACCACATCAACACCGTCCGGCTGGCCTTTGCCATGAAGAAGATGTACACCCGGGACATCTCCCTGCTTCTGCTCATGTACGACCCGCCGGAGGACTACAGGGAGGAGCTGGCCTCCCAGGGCATCACCCTTTACAAGGGGAGGCCCGAGAGGCTGCTGGGTCAGGAGGGCCTGGAGGGCCTGGTGCTTGAGGACGGCACGCGCATCCCCTGCGAGGTGGTGATGGCCAACTTCGGTTTCCACCTCCAGGACGAGTACCTCTCGGGGCTGGGCCTGGAGCGGGACTCCAAGGGCTTCAAGTACGTCGTCAACCGCCACTGTGAGTCCTCGCTCCCGGGCCTTTACATCGTGGGCCCCCTGAACACCGGCAACGACCAGATTGTCATCAGCGCCGGGCAGGGGGCCGTGGCCGCCGTGGACATCAAGAAAAGGCTCATGGAGCTTTGACCATGCTCATGCGTCCGAAGCCCCGGCAGGGCGTGGCCCCATGAGGTACGAAAGCGACCTCCTCTGGACCCGGCTCGTACCCCGGAGGCTGTGGGGAGCGGACCCCGACGAGTGGGTGCAGCACGGGGGAAAGTGGATAGTCTTTGACAGGAAGGAAAACCTGGTGGAGCTGGCCCGCGGGCTCGAGCCCTACATCGAGGGCGGGGAGGTGGAGGGCGCCAAGTACTGGAGGCGCGACCCGGGGGCCATATGCGTGTACTCGCTGGACCGGGACAGAGAGAGGGTGGAGGAAATCCTCGACGCCCTGGGGGCCGCGCGGAGCCGGGTCTGGGAGTACGACTACGCCACGGCAAAGAACGTCTCCCGCCCCCTGAGCTTCCTTTACTCCTGGGCGAACAAGATGCGCACCATCCTTCAAAGCTACGGCATCCGGGGGACCCTGTGGCTCATTGCCGAGGTCCTCAAGCCGCGGGAGAGGCCCTGAGAGGGCCTCGGGCTTATTCCCGGCGGCGGCGGTTGAGTATCTCCACCACTTCCTCGTCGCTCACCTGGGCGAAGTCGTCGTAGAACCCCCCGATGGCCATGAACCACTGGGGGGTTTCCAGGCACAACCACTCATCCACCATGGGCCTGATCTCGGCCTCCGCCTCCCGGGAGGAGACGGGCACGGCCACCACCAGCCTGGCCGGCCCCGCCTCGCGGAGGGCCTGGATGGCGGCCTTCATGGTGGAGCCGGTGGCCACGCCGTCGTCGACGAGGATGACGGTCTTTCCCGAGACATCCGGGATGCTCTGGCCTCCGCGGTACCGCTCCTTGCGGCGCTCTATCTCCTCCTTCTGTCTCTCCACCTCGCTCTGGAAGCGCTCCTCCGTGACGGCTCCCTGGCGGATGACACTCTCGTTGCGCACCACCGCACCGGTCTCGGCCACCGCTCCCATGGCAAGCTCCGGCTGGCCCGGGAAGCCCAGTTTCCTGATGATGAGAATGTCCATGGGGCAGTGCAGGGCCCGGGCTATCTCCTCGGCGTTGACGGCCCCTCCGCGCGGGAGCCCCAGGACCAGGACGTCCTCTCTGTCCTTGTAGTGCCTGAGCCTCTCGGCAACCTGTCTGCCCGCGTCGCGCCTGTTTTTAAAGACCATCGTTTTCACCCTCCGGGGCGATAGCCCATCCGTGCATAGTGCCGCTCGGTTCCCACCTCGCCATTGAGGTGGTCGGAGGCCGAGGAGGCCAAGAAGACCGCAAGCCGCGCTGCCTTCTCCGGAGGGTCCAGGGAGCCCGATTCCTTCATGGAGACGAATTCCCCGTAGACCTCCTCGCCCAGGACATCCGGCCCCATCGCGCGGACCTCGGCCTGCATCCCGGTGTCCATCACGCCGGGGTCCATGGCGTTGACTCCGATGCCCAGTCCCCCCAGTTCCGCGGCCATGATGAGGGTGAGGTGGTTCAGGGCGCCCTTGGCCGCCGAGTATGCCCCGAAGGGCGAGTAGACCATCTCCCCGAGGCCGGAGGTGACGTTTATTATCTTTCCCCCGCCGCGCTCAAGCATGCGGGGCACGGCCACATGAGCGAACATCTGGGCGGCATGGAGGTCTATGAGGAAAGTTTCCTCCCAGTCCGGGGGCTCTATCTCGTGCACGGGGGCCAGGGGGCCCAGGACGGCGGCGTTGTTCATCAGGATGTCCAGCCCGCCGAAGGCCTGGAGGGCGCGGGCGACCGTGCGCTCTACCTCCGGAAGCCGGGAGACGTCCCCGGGCACGGCCAGGGCGTTCTCCCCGATGCCGTGGGCCGCTTCCTCCACCTCCGAGCGGGTCCTGCTCATGAGCACCACGGAGGCCCCCTCCCGGGCCATCAGTCGGGCCGCGGCCCGCCCGAGGCCGCGTCCGCCGCCGGTTATGACGGCAACCTTGCCTTGAAGCTCCATCCCCCTTCGCCCTCCTCTGTGCGCCCATTCTAAGGATAGCGAAACGGGGACACGGGGACAAGGGATTTCTGATGCCGGACGCCGGCTTTGAAAGAGGCATTGTTTCGGACTTCAATGTCGTGAACTAACTAGAACCTATCTCAAAATCGACTTATCTATGCCGTCATGCCCGCGGACTGTAAGCGGGCATCCAGAAAGGCATGAAAATTCTGGATTGTCCGGTCAAGCCGGACAATGACAAATACATTTGGGACACCATACTAGTAGATAATCTCGATGGCCCCGGGGGCCGACTCTATGAGGGCTGGGGTCTCGCCGATGTACTCCCCGTCCACCTGCACGGGGGCCACGCCCTCTATCTCCATGCGCCGGCTCTCGAGGAAGGTCACACCCCGCATCCCCCGGTGGCTTCTCAGCAGAAGCCTGACGAGAAAGCTCAGGATGTCCCGCCGCTCCGGCCCCTGGATGAGGGAAAAATGGATGTCCGGGGAGGTGATGCCGGCCCCGGGCGCCAGGGGGTGGCTGCCCGCATAAAGGGATGTCTTGCTTGCGATGAGGGAATAGGCTCGCAGGTCGTCCTGGCCGGTCCTTACCCGGAGCTCCCCGGGGCGCCATAGGCTCAACACCTTGAGGCCGCTTGCCACGTGAGCGGTGCGGGGCATCCAGCGCCGGAGCGTCCGGTTCAGGCCCCGCACGACGGAGGCATCGAAGCCCACCCCGGCCGACATGAAAAAAAGGCGCGAAGGGGCCTCCGGAGCTCCGGTCAGAACGACGCGGCCCAGGGTGACCGGCCTGGGCGCCCCCTCGAGGACCACCTTCAGGGAGCCCTCCACCGTCCCGGGAATGCCCAGCTCCCGGGCCAGGACGTTCATGGTCCCCAGAGGGAGAAGCCCCACGGGGACCCCCGAGCCGTCCAGGCCGTTGATGACCTCGTTGACCGTGCCGTCCCCGCCCCCGGCCAGGACGAAGCGCGGCCTCTCGCGGGCGGCCTCCCGGGCCAGCCGCAGCCCGTCGCCCAGGCCCCGGGTGAGCCTGACCTCCACGGTGAGGCCGCGGCCCCTCAGATGCCGGACCGCTTCCCCTATGAGCGCCCGGCGCGAGCCGTGGGCGGCGGGGTTGGCGACGAGGATGACGGGCCTGTCCCTGGCGGGGCTCCGGCGGCCGGAGGTCGCGCTCTTCAGCATGCTTCTGGATTATAGCCCGGCCCCCGGGGAAAAGGTCAACGTTCCCCGGACTTCTCCCGCCGGCAGGCAAGTTTCGCAACCGTGTTATAATATGGAGTTTTTCCAGACCTGCTGACCGGAGGAAAACCATGCGCGAGACGAAGATAGTGCTTTCGGACAGGGACATTCCCAGGCAGTGGTACAACATCGCCGCCGACATGCCCAACCCCATGAAACCGCCCCTCCACCCGGGCACGCGCCAGCCCGCGGGGCCCGAGGACCTCTCGCCCATCTTCCCCATGGCCCTCATCGAGCAGGAGGTGAGCACCCAGCGATGGATAGACATCCCCGAGGAGGTGCTTGACATATACACGCTCTGGCGCCCCTCGCCCCTGTTCCGCGCCCACCGCCTGGAGGCGGCCCTGAAGAGCCCCGCCCGCATCTATTACAAGTACGAAGGGGTAAGCCCCGCGGGAAGCCACAAGCCCAACACCTCCATCCCCCAGGCCTATTACAACAAGCAGGCCGGCACACGGCGCATCGCCACCGAAACGGGCGCCGGGCAGTGGGGGGCGGCCCTCTCGCTCGCGGGAAGCCTCTTCGGCCTGGAGGTGACGGTCTACATGGTGAGGGTGAGCTTCGACCAGAAGCCCTACCGCCGCATATCCATGGAGACATGGGGGGCCACGGTGCACCCGAGCCCCTCAAACCTCACCGAGGCGGGCAGAAAGATTCTCTCCCAGGACCCGGAAAGCCCGGGAAGCCTGGGCATCGCCATCAGCGAGGCCGTGGAGGACGCCGCCACGCACGAGGATACGAACTACTCCCTGGGCTCGGTCCTGAACCACGTGCTCCTGCACCAGACGGTCATCGGCCTGGAGGCCAAGAAGCAGATGGAGATGGCGGGGGATTACCCCGACGTGGTCATCGGCTGCTGCGGCGGCGGGAGCAACCTCGGCGGGGTAAGCTTTCCCTTCCTCCAGGACAAGATAAACGGCAGGGACCTCCGGGTGCTGGCCGTGGAGCCCCTGAGCTGCCCCACCCTCACCAAGGGAGAGTTCCGCTACGACTTCGGAGACACCGTGGGCCTCACCCCGCTGCTCATGATGTACACCCTGGGGCACGACTTCGTCCCCCCGGGCATCCATGCCGGCGGGCTCCGCTACCACGCCGACGCCCCCCTTCTGTGTCAGCTTTTGAGCGACGGCCTCATAGAGGCGGTGGCCCACGGACAAACGGGGGTCTTCGAAGCCGCCCTCACCTTCGCGCGCACCGAGGGCATCATCCCCGCCCCGGAGAGCGCCCACGCCATCCTCGGGGCCATCGAAGAAGCGAAGAGGGCGAAGGAGGAGGGCAAGGAGAAGGTCATCCTCTTCAACCTCTCCGGCCACGGCTACCTGGACCTTTCGGCCTACCAGGACTACCTGGAAGGAAAGCTCGTGGACTACGCCTACCCCGAGGAGAAGATAAAGGAGGCCCTGGCGAAGCTGCCCTCCCTCTAGAACCTGTCTCAAAATTGCTTCCGGTTCAGCCCCGAAAAGTCTTGCGACTTTTCGGGGACCCCTGGCCGAAAGCGGCCTAAATGGCACGGCATACGGCGTCCTGAAGAGAAAATCGTCCTCAACGCAGCTCTGCTGCGCCTCCGGGCGATTTCCCCTTCCCTCCTTGTCTGCCGCCATTTATTCTCTCTTTCGCTTCGAAATCAATTGTGAGACAGGTTCTAGAAACGCCCTTCGAAAGAAACAGAAAAAGGGGGGAAGAGCTGGATTCCCCGACCACGCCGGGGGATGACGCGTTCGGACAGATGAATTATGGATAGGAAATTAATGATGCTTATTTACGGACGGAATACTACCCGAGGTCGAGGATTATCTCCTCCAGAGGCCTTTTGGGCACGTGATGCACGCCCCTCTCGTCCCGCCAGTACTTTATCTCTCCGCCCCCGGCGGGCTCGAGAACGACGGTCTCCTTCGGCTTGCCCAGGGCCAGGACGAGGAGAATCTCGTAGCGATCGGCAATGCCCAGGGCCTCCTTGAGCCGGGGACGGTTGATGGAGCCCAGGATGCAGCCCCCCAGGCCCTGCTCCACCGCTCCCAGAAGGATGCTCTGGGCGGCGATGCCGTGGTCGCAGTGGAAGCTCCGGCTCAGCTCCCTGTCGCCCAGGACGACGATGTAGGCCGAGGGCCGCTCGCCTTCGGCCGGGCCCGGCCAGTCGGCGAGATAGGCGGCCCAGGAGAGGCAGGGGAATATCTTTTCGTTGCCCTCGGGGTCGCAGGCAAGGACGTACTTCAACGGCTGAAGGTTCCCGGCCGAGGCACTCAGGCGCGCCAGGTTCACCAGCTCCTTCAGGGTCTCCCGCGTGATGGAGCCTTCGCGCGCAAAGCGCCGGTAGCTCCGGTTCTTCCTTATCAGGTCCTCCAGTCTCACAACCCACCCGCCTCAATTATAGTGAAGACGGCGGGAGCCGTCCATGAATTTCTGCCACCCGGGGTCGCTCCGGCGGCCTCTGAAACTAATTCAGACGCGCGGCCCCTCCCGCGGCCAAAGGCGCCGGGGTTACATTCTCCCGGCCCTTGTATATAATAGACGGAGAGTCATGGCCCCCGTAAAGGACATCCTCTTCATCGGCGATTCCCTCATCGAGTTTTTTGACTGGGAGGAGCGGTTTCCCCGCCACAGGGTGGAGAACCTGGGTGTCTCGGGGGAGACCGTCCAGTGGCTCTTGGAGCGCATCGACCGCATCGTCTCCACCCATCCCCGCGCGGACATGGTCTTCCTCATGACCGGCATCAACAACCTGGCCATGGAAGAGCCGGGCTTCATCGGCGAGTACCGGGAGATTCTGGGGAAGCTCGCGGCCGCCTATCCCCGGGCCCGCATATACATAACCAGCCTCCTGCCCACCCTCCTTCCCTGGGTAAAGTCCCGCGCCGTCGAGCAGGCCAACGTCCGCCTCCGGGACCTGGCGGAGGAGACGGGGGCCTTTTATCTGGACATCCACAAGGCCTTCATGGAGGGCAACCTGCGGGAGCTCCTCTCCGAAGACGGCGTCCATCTCAGCGAGAAGGGCTACGCCCTCTGGTCGCGCATCATCGCGGGCATCATCGAGCCCTCGTGAAGCACTGGAAAGACAACGTCCGGTTCGTGCTGGTGGAGCCCGGGGAGGGCGGCAACGTGGGAGCCTCCGCCCGCGCCCTCAAGAACATGGGGTTTGGGCATCTCAGGCTCGTAAACCCCACCCTCCGGGACGCCGACACCTGGCTTGCCCACAACGCCGAGGACGTCCTTGCGGAAGCCCCTCGTCTGGGAAGCCTGAAGGAGGCGGTGGCCGACTGCGCCCTGGTGGTGGGGACCACCCGGCGGAAGGGAAAGCGAAGGGGCGTGTTCGTCACCCTGGAGGAAGGGATGAGAAGGGCCTTTCTCTCGGCCCGGGCTGACCGGGTGGCCGTGGTCTTTGGCCGGGAGAGGAAGGGCCTCACCAACAGGGAGGCGGAGGCGTGCGGGCTCATGGTCACCATCCCCACCGAGCCCGCCCAGCCCTCCATGAACCTCTCCCACGCGGTGGCCGTCCTGGCCTACGAGCTCGGCCGCCAGGAGAGGGTTGCCGGACCCGAAGCGGAGGGCGCAGCACCCTCGAAGAGGATGGCCACCCACGAGGAGCTGGACCACCTGTACGAGAGGCTCGGGGCCGTGCTCGCGATGCTCGAATTCCCCTTGAAGGGAAGCCGCCATCCCGAGCGGCAGACACGCCGGGTGCTCAAGCGCGTCTTGGGCAGGGCCGCCCTGACGAAGCCGGAGCTGAACGTCCTCCACGGCCTGCTTGGGCAGATGGAAAGGAAG
>JARRLN010000077.1 GCA_037386965.1 Nitrospirota bacterium | reverse complement strand
CCCGGATTTGGTGACCTTTCCACTGTCCTGCCGCACGGAAGAAGGTTTGGCCGAATGGATGGATTGGGTAACGGAAATGACGGAATCACACCGTCGGGGAGCCGCATCAACGGATGCGGCCGCGCCCCAGGAGGATTCGGAGCATGAATCAAAGGCTTCCTGAGGAAACCACTCGGGAGTCGTTCTCGGCGAGAGGCTGTCTCCGATGAGTGAGATTCGAGGCGCACGCATTCACGTCGACGGAGTCGTGCAGGGGGTCGGTTTCCGTCCCTTCGTGCATGGACTGGCGCAGCGCTTGCAGTTGACGGGCTGGGTTCGCAACACGTCCGCCGGCGTGGACATCCTGCTTCACCCACGGGACCCCGAGGCACTCATCCACAGCCTCGCGGAAGCCGCAATCTCCCCCACACAACAGGACAGGGTCGTCCGCTTCAGGCGGGACCTCCCCCGGGCGCCCTCCGCGGAGAGGCCGTCCTTCGACCCCGCCCTCTCCGAGAGACTCGCTCGGGAGGCCGTACGGGTAGAGGGTTCGGTCCCCGCGCTGAGGAAGCCCTTCCTCATAATCCTGAGCGACGATGACGAAGACCCGGCCCGCGAGCTGGTTTCCGGCCTGTCGGGGAGCCTCTCGGGCTACCTGGCCCTACGGGGCCGGGAAGGGATTGATTTTAACCGCCTCGACCCCGGCAAGGAGACGGTGGTGGCTGTCTTCTCCCCGGTCCGGGCCTGGAAAGGAGGCCCCGCGCCCTGGGTGCGGACGTGCCTCGCGGCCCTCGCTGACAGGGCCGGGGTTTTCATCTCCTTCGGGAGCCCCTCCCTCCTGGAGCAGGCCGGTGCGTCGGGATGCCGCATCCATGCCTACTGGCCCTCTCCCGCGGCCCAGCAAGAGGTGGCCCGCCTTCTGCTCACCAGGGGAGACTGATATACTTTGCCTATGCGCGAGGACCCGAAGAAGACCGCTGAGGAGATATTCCGGGCCGCCCTCGAGGCGGCGGACCCCTACCGGGCCGTCGAGGACAAGGCACGGAGAATCCGCGATGCCTATGAGAAGGGAGGCTTCAAGCGTCTCTTCGTGGCCGGCTTCGGGAAAGCCTCGGTGCCCATGGTCAAAGCCATCGAGGATACCCTGGGCGACATCGTGGCCGAGGGGGTGGCCATCACGAAGCACGGGGCACTGAAGGGAGTCTCTCCCGGGCTTCTCCGGGACAGGGTCCGCCTGCGCGAGGCCGGACACCCCGTGCCGGACAAGCACGGCCTCAGGGCTGCCTCGGAGCTTGCCCGCCTCCTCGAAAAGGCCGACGAAGACACTCTGGTCGTCTGCCTCATCTCGGGCGGCGGCTCGGCCCTGCTTACGGCCCCTCAGGAGGGCGTCTCGCTTGAGGAGAAACAGGAGCTGACCAACGCCCTCCTTCGCTCGGGGGCGGATATCAGGGAGCTGAACGCCGTGCGCAAGCACGTCTCCCGCGTAAAAGGAGGAAGACTTGCCCGCATGGCCCATCCTGCCGGGGTCGTCTCGCTCATCGTCTCGGACGTCGTGGGCGACCCGCTGGATGTCATCGCAAGCGGGCCCACCGCGCCGGACGCCTCCACCTACGGGGATGCCCTGGCCGTCTTGGAGAAGTATCGCATATCGGCGCCTCCCGGCGTAAAGGCCTTTCTTGAGAAGGGGAGCCGCGGAGAGGTCCCCGAAACACCCAAGATGGACGACCCCGTCTTTGCGAAGGTGGAAAACATCATCGTCAGCAACAACCGCTCGGCCCTTGAACAGGCCCGGAGGAAAGCCCGGGAGAAAGGGTTTCGAGCCGAGGTCCTCACCGACACCCTCCAGGGCGACGTCTCAGAGACCGCCCGGTGGCTCCTCGAGAAAGCCCAGGAGACAAGGGAGCGCCCGGCCGCCCTCATATCCGGCGGGGAGACCACCGTCGTGGTCAGGGGTCCGGGCAAAGGCGGCCGGAACATGCACATGGCCCTCGGGTTCGCCCTCATGGTGGAAAATGCCGAGGGCATAACCATGCTCTCCGCCGGCACCGACGGCACCGACGGCCCCACCGACGCCGCGGGAGCCGTGGTGGACGGCCGCACGGTGCCGCGGGCCCGGGCAAAGGGCATCGACCCCGAGGCCTGCCTGAGAAAGAACGACTCCTATACATTCTTCCACAAGGCCGGCGGCCTTCTGGTCACCGGTCCCACGGGTACAAACGTCATGGATGTCCAGGTCATCCTGCTTACCTGAGAGTCCTGCGTGCGGAAAAAGATAATCGTTTTTACGGACCTTGACGAAACCCTCCTTACCCGCGGGACCTACTCCTTCGAGCCCGCGCTTCCGGCCCTGAAGGCCCTCAAGGAAAGGGACATGCCGCTGGTCGTCGTCTCAAGCAAGACCAAGGCCGAGATAGAGGTCTACCGGAAGAAGCTCGCCAACGAAGACCCTTTCATCGCGGAAAACGGCGGGGGCATCTATGTCCCCAAGGGATACTTCAAGGGGGGCATCCGGGGCTACGCCCTCTCGGTGAAGGACGGCTACGAGGCCATCACCCTGGGTGCGTCTTATCACGTCCTGAGGCAGGCGCTCCGCCAGCTCAGGGAGGAAGGCTTTCCCATCAGGGGCTTCGGCGACATGGACGCCAAGGAGGTGGCCCGCCTCACCGGCCTCTCGGAAGAAGAAGCACGCCTCACTCTGAAGAGGCACTTCGACGAGCCCTTCCTCTATGAGGGGGAAGATTTCGAGCGGCTCCGCGAGGCCGTCTCGGGCCTGGGGCTGCACATCTCCCAGGGACGTTTCTACCACCTGACGGGAGAAACGGACAAGGGCGCAGCCACCAGGGTGCTCATCGGACTTTACAGGGAGCACGTGGGCGAGGTGCTCTCCATTGCTCTGGGCGACAGCCCCGCCGACGAGCCCATGCTCCGCGAGGCGGACTACCCGGTCCTCCTCGAGCGGGAGGACGGCGGGCACCATCGGGGTGTCTCGGTGCCGGGCCTTATCATGGCGGAGGGCGTGGGACCGGAGGGCTGGAACAGGGCGGTCCTGGACCTCATCGAGAGACTCGGGTAAGCCCCCCGGGGGGCGGGACATCAGGCGTTTCCGCTTTGCTCCTCCGGTTGCCCGAGCCTGTTCAACGCCTCCAGAACGCGGACTATCTTCTCCCGGTATTCGTTCAGCTCCGTCTCGTGCTCCACAACGGCGGAGCGGGCCAGGTGGGCCTGCGTATGCGTGAGGTTGAAATTGAATGTTTCCTCCAGGTCCTGGAGGTCCCCGCGCAGCCTTCTGAGGGTCGTCCTCAGTTCCTCGGCGGAAAGCCCTTCGTACTCGTTCATATGCCGAAACTCCCCTTTACCGGTCTTGGATGGGTAGCCTTTTTTCTAACAGGCCGGGACGGGGAAAGTCAAGGCTCAACACGTGCCCGGGCGGCCCGGTAGACGTCCTGGATGAGTGCCTTGGAGAAAGCCCTCATGGCCTCGCTCATGGCCCCGGCGAGCCCCGCGGGGCTTTTCGCCCGAAGTTCCCGCGTCTCCCGGTAGGTCTTCTGAAACAGCACCCTCTCGGGTATCTCTTTCCGGGAGGTATCCAGGAACGTAACGTTTACCACGAGAACCGCCTTCCTGGCCTCCCCCTCTGGGGCGTCCACCTCCAGAAACTTCTCCACGCCGCCGGTCAGGACAAAACGGGCCTGCTCGGCCTCCGTCCACGAGAAGACCGCCTCCAAGAGGCCCGACCCCTGGAGGTCCCGCGTCAGGTAGTCCGTGACCATGTCGGCCGGAGGCACCATCCAGCGGTGGTAATTATATGCTTTCCGCTCATAGGGGCCGGGCGTGAAGACCATCTGCGGGGTATCCGTCCCGCGGGAGGCCCCGAACCTCTGCACTTTTATCTCCACCGGAATCCGTACTCTCCCCTCAAAAGACGGAGGCGCGTACTCAAGGACATACTCCTTCACCAGGACCGGGGGCTTCCGTGAAGGAAAGCACCCGAGGAGGGGGAGGACGGCCAAAAGGAGGACGGCCAGCCTGCCCATGTATTTCTTTCCCGCCCCAAGCCTTCTCATTGCTCCCTCTGTCGGGCCGGAGGCGGCTGCTCGCCGAATATGAGCGCCGAGGGGTCCTGGCTGAGCTCCATGAGCAGCCTCTCCAGCCTTTGCGAGGCCCGCCTCAGGTTCTCGGCCGTGATGGTCATGTCGGAGGAAATTGCCCCCGTCCTCTGCCGAAGGCCTTCCACCAGGTCCCTGGCCTCCTCGGAGGTCTGCCCGAGCTTCAGGGCCGCCATCTCCTTGCGGGCCTCGGCGATGAGGGTCCGGGCGTCGGACAGCGTCGCATGTGTCTCGTCAAGCACGGCCGCGACCTTGCCTTGCTCCACCGCGTCGCCGATGGCCGTCATGGTCCTGTCCAGTTGGGCGGAGGTGTTCTCCAGGTTGCTCACCATGCGCTTCATCTGCTTGTTGGAGAGAAACTCCTCGACCGCCAGCGCGGTCTCCTTGAACTGCCGGGAGACGCCCACCAAATCTATCTGCCGGAGCTCTGAGAGAATCCTCTCCGCTTCGGCCTTGAGCTTCTCGCGCTCGGACCGGCGGGTGGGAATCATGGGCTGTTCCGTGGGAAAGGTGATTTTGGAGACCTCCAGCTCCTCGCCCCTCTTACGGCGGTCCAGCTCGATGAAGACCAGGCCCGTGATACCCACCGGCGCGAGCTGGGCCACGGTGTCCTTCGTGAGGTCCCCCTGGAGGTTGACGGTCATCACCACCTCGACCAGCCTGTTGTCGGGAGAGATGCGAATGGCGTTGACCCTTCCCACCTCCACCCCCCGGTACTTCACCGGCGAGTCCACCCGCAGGCCCTGAACGGACTCGTCGAAATAGGCCGCGTATTTCCTGCCTTCCTCGAAATACCGGGATGCCCCTATCCAGACGATGGTGCCGGCGCCAATGGCAACGCCAAGGACCACGAAGAGCCCTATCATGAATTTCGAAGTCTTCTCCCTGGGCACTTTGCCTTTCCTTCCCTTGCCTGTTCGCCCCGGCGGTTGAAGAAGCACCACACGCGCGGGTCCGAAGCGCTCTCCTTGAGCTGCCGGGGGTCGCCTTCCGCAATTATACCCCGTTCTTCCTCATCGAGCATCACCACCCTCTCGGCGACGGCCAGAATGGACAGGAGCTCGTGGGTCACGATGACTATGGTGGTGCCCATGGCGTTGATGCTGCGTATCATGTCGTCGATTTCCGCCGACAGGAGGGGGTCGAGCCCGGCCGAGGGCTCATCGAAAAAAAGCACGGCCGGGTCCAGGGCCATCGCCCTGGCCAGCCCCGCCCGCTTCTGCATCCCGCCGGAAAGCTCCGAGGGAAGATGGTTCTCGTAGCGCGCCAGGCCCACCATGGCAAGCTTCATCCTGACCGCTTCCCTGATGGATGCCGGGGACAGGTTCGTATATTCCTCCAGAGGAAGGGCGACGTTCTCTCCCACCGTCATGGAGCCGAAAAGCGCCCCAGACTGAAAGAGCACCCCTATTCCCCTCTTGAGCTCCCTCTGCCTCTCGGATGGAGCGCAGCACAGGGCCTCTCCGTGGATGAGCACGTGCCCCTCGTCGGGCTTGAGAAGGCCCACCATGAGCTTCATGAGCGTCGACTTCCCCGAGCCGCTTGCCCCGAGGATGGCGAATATCTCTCCCTCCGCCACGCTGAAACGCACGTCGCGCAGGACGGCCTCTTCCCCGAAGCCGAAAGAGACGTCCCTTACCTCTATGAGGGGACTCTTCTCGCTCATTTCCTACGGGATATAGGCCAGGCTCTGCTCCCAGCCCGCGTAGTGCAGCACCACCGCGAAGACGGCATCGACCACGATAATGAAGAAGATGGCGGCCACGACCGCCGACGTTGTGGCTGCCCCCACCTCCTCGGCCCCGCCGCGGACCCGGAAGCCCCTGTGGCAGCCCACTGCCGCTATGATGAAGGCGAACACGACCGCTTTAACCAGGCTCGTGGTCATATCAATGACGTATATGCTGCCCCTCGTCTGCTCCAGGTAGGCCGACGCCGTGACGTCAAGGCCTATGACGCCGATGAACAGGCCCCCGAGGATACCGGCCAAATCGGCATAGACGGTCAGCAGAGGAACCGCCGCCATGGTGGCCAGGACCTTGGGAACGGCCAGAAAACGCACGGGCTCGAAACCCATCGTCACCAGAGCGTCCACTTCGTCGTTGACCTGCATGGTGCCTATCTCGGCCGCGTAGGCGGACCCCGAGCGCCCTGCCACCACGATGGCGGTCATGATGGGCCCGAGCTCCCGCACGATGCCGATGGCCACCAGGGAGGCCACGAAGATGTCCGCCCCGAACTCCTGAAGCTGGATGGCCGACAGGAAGGCCACGATAAGGCCCATGAGAAAGCCGATGAGGCCCACTATGGGCACGCCGGTCAGCCCCGCCCTTTTCAGGGAAAAAAGCACATCCCGCCAGCGGAGGGTCCAGGGACGGAGAACGACGGAGAAAATCTCCTTGAGGAGAGCACCCAGAAAAATAAGCCCCTCCGCGAGACCCCTCATGTCCCGTGTGCTCAGGTCCCCCAGCCGCTCGAGAGGGCCGAAGGGGGACTCCATGGGGATAAGCGGCCCCGTCCGGAGCGTTTCGGGGTCGATAAGCTCCAGCACGCCCTTCGCCTCGGGCCTCATGTTCAGGAAATCCACCGGAACCCCGTTCCTCCCGCATCCCTCCTCCAGCCTTATCAAGGCAAGCGCGCCCGTGCTGTCCATATAGTCGAGGCCCGCGAGGTCCACGGAAAGTCTCCGGGGACGCATTTCCCTCAAGCGCTCCTCCAGCTCCGCCGCCACGCTCTCCAGGTTGGCGATATCCAAGCGGCCCGAGAGGAAGAAGGCCACGCTTCCGCCCCTCTCGCCTTCAACCCCTATTTCATAGGTACCGGCGCCGTTGTTCTCTTTCATGAAAAGGCCGCAAAAGGCTGCCCGTCCATCCCCGCCGCGTGAGGAAAGGACGCGTGGCAGCTATCTTTTGAAATCCATGCTCAGGAACTCTTCCTCAGAGATTCCCCACCTGTCCTTCACCTCGGAGGAGTCGAAAGAGATGGCCAGGACGCCCTGTATCTCTCCCGCCTCAAAAAGAGGGGCACACACCACGTACAGCTCCGGCCCCTGCTGCATGTAAAGCATCTGGTGGACGACCCTTCCTTCCTTGAGCGCGCGGGAGACGGCGCGGTACCGGGAAAAGTTCAGGGCCTCCGCCCCCTCGTCCCGGAGGGTGCTGGCCAGGGTGACGCCGTTTGCATTGAGGATGGTCAGGCCGAAGGGCTGACCATCCAACCTGGTCTCCGTTGTCGCAAGGAGGGCCTGCACCTTCCGTTCGTCCCCCGCCGCCACGGGTAAAGTGAAAGATTCGGCCAGGCGGTCCATCTCCCCAAGCACCTCCTTCTTGAACCGGGCCGCTCCATCGCCGAGCGGCTTTTCTTCCCGGCACCCGAGAGTGATGAGCTGAAGCACGGCCACAAGCAGCAGGGCACAGAGCGCTTTCCACAAAGCACAACGTCCCCGGGCCCCGCGCGTGGAAACCATCAGGAGGTCTCTCTTTTCGCCGGCTGAGATATCTTAAAAAAGCGACTCGGGAGTGCGTATCCCCATGTGCTCGTAAGCTCCCCTGGTGGCGCACCTTCCGCGGGGCGTCCGCTCGAGAAGGCCCAGTTGAAGGAGATAGGGCTCGTAGACGTCCTCGATGGTATCCTTTTCCTCGTGCAGGGCCGCCGAAAGGGTCTCCAGGCCCACCGGACCGCCCTCGAATTTCTCGATGATGGTCCCCAGGAGCATCCTGTCCATGAAATCCAGTCCCTTCTCATCCACCTCCAGGGCGTCCAGCGACTGTCGGGCTATCGGAAGCCCGACGGTTCCGTCGCCCTTGACCTCCGCGAAGTCCCGCACTCTCCTCAGGAGCCGGTTGGCGATTCTCGGCGTCCCCCGGGAGCGGCGGGCAATCTCCAGAGCGGCCTCCTCCTGCACCTGTGTGCCCAGGAGGCGGGCCGAGCGGAGCACTATCCGCCTCAGGTCCTCCGGTCCGTAAAACTCCAGCCTGTGCAGCACCCCGAACCGCGCCCTCAGGGGCGAGGTCAAAAGCCCCGTCCGGGTCGTCGCGCCGATGAGCGTGAACCTCGGGAGGTTCAGCTTCAGCGTCCGGGCGTTGGGGCCCTGCCCGATGATGATGTCCAGCTGGAAATCCTCCATGGCCGGGTACAGCACCTCTTCGACCACCCGGGCCATACGGTGGACCTCGTCTATGAACAGGATATCATGGTCCGAGAGGTTCGTCAGTATGGCGGCCAGGTCGCCCGCCCTCTCCAGGACGGGCCCCGAGGTCGCCTTGATGCCGACGTTCATTTCCGAGGCTATGATATGGGCCAGGGTGGTCTTTCCCAGGCCCGGCGGGCCGTGGAAAAGCACGTGGTCCAGAGGCTCGTCCCGCTTCCGGGCGGCCTCGATGAAGATGGAGAGGTTGCTCACCAGTTTCTCTTGTCCCACGAACTCCGCAAGGGTCCGGGGACGGAGACTCGATTCGTACGGGGAGTCGTCCTCCCTTATGTCGGGATTGGTCGCCCTGTCGTCAACCCTTTTCATCGCGTCCCGCCGAGAGATATTTTAGCGCTTCCCGGAGCATCGTCTCTATGTCCTCGTGACCGGCGGCCCGGGCCCGCTCCACCGCCTTCTGGGCGTCGGTCTTCCTGTAGCCCAGGTTCACCAGGGCGCTGACGGCGTCCCCGGCGTCCCTGTCCTCCCTCGGTCCCCCCAGGGTGGGGAGCTTCCCCCTGAGCTCCAGGATAATCCGGTGAGAGCTTTTCTTCCCCAGGCCGGGCACCCGGCTCAGGCGCTCCACGTCCTCGGCCTCCACCGCGCGGAGAAACTCCTCGTGAGGGATGCTCGAGACGATATTCAGGGCAAGCCTCGGCCCGATGCCCGAGATACCGAGCAGCGTCATGAAGACCCTTTTCTGCCCCTCGTCGGCAAACCCGTAAAGCTGAAGCGCGTCTTCGCGCACATGGGTATGGATGTGGAGAAAAACGGCCGTTCCCTCGGGGGGAAGCTCCGAGAGGGTGCTCAGGGGAACAATCACCTGGTAGCCCACCCCTCCGGCCTCCACGATAACGTGCGCCGGGCTCTTGGCCGCGAGGGCCCCTCTCAGGGTGCCGATCACCGGCCCCCCACCGCCGTGAGCCAGGCCCTGTTCCGGTGGCAGACGGCCAGGGCCAGGGCGTCCGCGCCGTCGGTGGAAAGAGCCACGTCGATGCCCAGCACCCTTTTGACCATCTCCTCCACCTGCCTTTTTTCCGCCCTCCCGTACCCCGTAACCGCCTTCTTCACCTCCAGGGCGGAGTACTCGTGGACCGCAAGGCCGCCGGCGGCCGCCGCCAGAAGGGCTATTCCCCGGGCGTGGCCCAGGCTCAGAGCGCTCCGTGCGCTTTTGGCAAAGAAGACCTTCTCCACCACGGCCTCCTCCGGGCCGAACTCCCGGATGACCTCGTCCAGCCCCTCGTGCAGCTCCTTGAGCCTGACGTGAAGGGGACTGCCCGCCCCGGGGACGACCCTGCCCGAGCAGACGTACCGGCCGTCGGCGTCTATGATTCCATATCCGCAGGAGCGGCTTCCCGGATCGATGCCCAGGATGCGGGTGCTATTTCTTTCGGGGAGCCTCAAAGAGGATCTCCTCGACCATCTGGCACAGGACGTGTCCGAGGGGCCATCGCCGAGGCGGCGAGGCTCATAGCGGATACGTTCAACAAAGGCGGAAAGCTCTTTCTCTTCAGAACGTTGGGCGAGCCTCCGCTCGTGCTGAGGGCGATGACCACGTCCCCTTCACTCGACAGGGCCTTGAGCTGGCGGGCGAAAACCTCCGAATAATCGTAGTCGTTGGCCACACAGGTGATGGTGGCCATGTCGGTGTTGAGGGAGATGGCCGGCAGGCCCGGCCTTTCCTTCTTGAACCTGCCCACGAACTCGGCCGTTATGTGCGAAGCGTCCGTGGAGCTGCCTCCGTTGCCGAAGAGAAAGAGCTTTCCGCCTTTGTTGAACGTATCCGCTATGAGCCTCGCCGCCTCGGCGATGGCCTCGAGGTTCTCCTGCACGAACCGCTCCTTGACCTTGACGCTGTCCTGAAAGGCTTTGAGAATTTTCTCTCTCATCGATGTTCCGGTCCCGCCCCCGCCCCGAAGTTTCGCTATTATGAGATATCCCCGAGAACAAAGTAAAGGCGACGGCCGGGGGCGGACAGCCCTCGCCGCGGCGGAAAACCGCTCATTCTCGAGGCGGCGGGCTCCTTCGAAGAAACGGTCGTGGCGCGTCGCCTCCGCCGGCGTGGACGGACCCCGAAAGAACTCCGCACAGCCTTTGTTTTCGCCTTTCGGCGGAATTTTTGTCTTGACAAACCCTCCTGTTTCGTTTAGTTTATGTCAGGCCCGACAGGCCCTTCGTTTTAATTTATTCAGCCAAGGGGGATTTCCATGACAAAAGCCGAGTTGGTCGAGAAAATTGCGCAGGAGGCGGACCTCAACAAAGCCGAGGCTGGCAGGAGCCTTGATGCCGCTCTCGATGCCATAACCAAGGCCCTGAAGAAAAACCAGAAGGTCACTCTGGTGGGCTTTGGGACCTTCTCGGTCACAAAGAGGAAGGCGCGCAAGGGCAGAAATCCCCAGACGGGGAATGAGATAAAGATACCGGCACAGAAGGCCCCCAAGTTCACGCCGGGCAAGAGCTTGAAGGACGCCATCAGATAAACGCCTCGGCCTCCGCCGCTTCGGGTACCCGGAGGTCCATGCGGGCGGCGTTTCAGAGGGGCGCCGAAGAACCAGGGCAGCCGAGGACCTTTCGTCAACCGCATGAACGGCGTTTTCAGGTGGGGGTGTCGCGGAGCCGGGAGACCGCCGAGAACCTTTCGCCAACCGCGCCGGCGGCGTCTTCAGGCAGGCGCCGAGGAGCCCAGGGGCGGGAGAGCGTTCCGCCGGAGTAACAAAACCATGCCGGTATACTCTTTCACATCATGACGCGGGAGCCCGTGGGTTCCCGCTATTTTTTCCGCCAGGAGGTCCGCCATGCTCGCAGAGCTCTCCATCGTGCCCATGGGCTCCGGAAGCAGCGCCGGCAAGGAAATCTCAGACGTCCTCGACATTATCGACAGGAGCGGGCTGCCGTACAAACTGACGCCCATGGGGACCATCATCGAGGGGGACTGGGACGCGGTGATGGCCCTCGTGAAGAAGTGCCACCAGGCCGTCATGTCCCGCCAGGACAGGGCCATCACGACCATCCACATCGACGACCGGAAGGGCCACACGGACATGATTGCCACGAAGGTTGCCTCGATAGAGAAAAGACTGGGCCGGGCGGTCAGAAAGTAGCTCTCAGGGGAGCCTGATTTCGACCAGCTCGTCCTTCTCGTATCCCGCCTTCCGAAGCGGTATGGTGAGGGTGCCGTCGGCTCTGACCAGCATGCTGATGAGGCCGGACTTTCCCAGAAGCGGCGTGGCCCAGAGCTCTCCCCCCACGTCCTGGAGGGCCACGGGCACATTCTCCTGCCTGCCGGGGGAGGAGTGCACACCCTTGGCCAGCCTCGCCCTCACCACGCTGCTCAGGGCCTCGAAGGGACGGGGCTTCCGCCCCGCGAGGCGTCTGAGCACGGGCCTTACAAACTGCTCGAAGCAGACGGAGACCGCCCGGGGATGCCCGGGGAGGCCGAAGACGGGCCTGCCGGCTATGAGCCCCGCCAGAAGAGGCTTCCCGGGCTTCATGGCCACCGAGTGAAAGATGACCTCTCCCAGCTCCGCCACCACCCGCTCCGTCAGGTCCCGGGCGCCCACCGAGCTGCCGCCCGATATGAGGACCATGTGGCTCCGCTCCGCGGCTCGCTGCACCGTCTCGCGCACAAGCCCTTCCTCGTCCCGCACTATGCCCAGCCTCAAGGGCTCCCCGCCCTCGCCCAGGACCATTCCCGCAAGATTGTATGAATTCGAGTCCCGGACGAGCCCCGGCCCGAGCTTCTTTTCAGGCGGCACAATTTCGTCGCCGGTGGAGACGATGGCGACCCGGGGACGAGCATAAACGCCCACCCCCGTCACCCCGAGGCTTGCCAGAACCGAGACGTCCTGCGGCCTGAGCACCCGGCCCTTCTCGAGGACCGTTTCCCCCCGCCCGACATCCTCTCCCCGCCTGATGACGTTTTCCCCGGGGGCCAGGGCCCTCTGTGCCTCCAGCATGTCGGCCCCCAGGGCTTCGGCGTGCTCGTGCATGAGCACTGCGTCGGCCCCACCGGGGAGCATCCCTCCCGTTGCCACCCCGGCGGCCTCCCCGTCGCCAAGGGAGAAGGAAGGCTCCTCGCCCATGAGGATGTCTCCGACGACCTTGAGGTAGGCCGGAGCGCCCTCACCGGCGCCGAACGTGTCGGCGGCCCGCACGGCGTACCCGTCCATGCTCGACCGGTCGAAACCCGGGACATCCTCGGAGGAGACCACGTCGGCACTCAAAACGCGGCCGTAAGACTCGTGCAGGGGAACTGTTTCGTCCGAAGGGAGGGTATCCGGCAGGGCCTTCAGGAGGCGCCCCAGGGCCTCCGCCACGCCCAGGGCCCGGCCTCTGCCCAGCATGTCGCGCATGGCCGCCTCAGCTCAGGAAAGCCTTCAGAACTTTCCCGCCCCGAATCTTCCCGATGGGGTCTTTCTTCAGGACCTCGGAATCCTCGCCCTTGGACAGAACGTCCACAATCCTGTCCAGGGACTCCGCGTGCAGCCCCTTGAGGGTCTCGAGCCTCCGGGAGCGGATGGTCTCCAGCGCGGCCAGGTTTCCGAAACCATCCTTGTTCAAGCCGGAAAGGAACACCAGCCCCTTGAATATCCTCTTGTTCGTATTGAAGGAGAAGATAAAGCTCTCCAGGGAGCGCTCCAGAAACGCGTCTCCCCGCAGCTGGACCTTCCTGTCGATGGCCACGGCCCGCGACCAGTAACCGCTTGCCACGAGCCGGTCGGCCGAAAGCTCCAGGAAGGTGTGCCTGAGGTTCCGGGCTCCCCGGGTCAGCCTGCCGTGGGCGACGGTGTCGGCCGCAAGGTGGCTCATGTACCCCAGAGAGAAAGCTCGCTCGGCCTCGGTGTCCGCCGCCTCCATGATGCCCGCGGCCACCTCCCAGCTGTGCGGATGCTTGTGGTAAGGCAGATACTGCTTGGCCAGAATCATGTCGGCCATCATATTGCCGTAAAGGTAGTCCTGCCGGAACTTGTTGATGAGCCCGTAGACGGCTCCCGGAAGAAGCGAGCTCAGGTAGAATATCTCACTGCCCAGATAGACATGGGTCAGAGGGCCCCAGGCAAAGGCCGACGACGGGATGAGAACAAAGGGGATGAGGAAGAGAAGTTTCCGAAGGATTCCTCTACGGCGCGCTCCCGCTCTGGCGTTCAATTCAACAGGCCTCCTCGTGCCTCCCGCACTCTTGCTTTTCAGGCATTTGTGTCGGAAAGGATGCGGATAACAATATAAGTATAGCATACCTCTTAGAAATTATCATCGCCGGCATCTGCGCTCCTTGCCTTCCCGGGACCGGCTACTCTGCTATAATCTGCAATAAAAGAACCCCCGGGAAAGTGATTCAGAGCACAGTATGATTTCCCCGAACACAAACGAGCCCCCGGGCACCTGGAGACGGGCGATATCGGACGCCGGGGAGGCCCGCAACTTCATCTACGCGGCCATTGCCGTCTTTCTTGTGGGCGCCATCCTGGGAGGGGCCTATTCCGAGCGGTTCTCCTCCATGCTTCAGTCCTTCAAGGAATTGGCCAAAGGCTTTTCCGGGCAAAGCATCCCGGTTCTCATCCTGCTCATCTTCCTTCGCAACAGCTTCGCCGCGTTCCTGTCCGTCTGGCTGGGGATTCTCCTGGGACTGGTCCCGCTTCTCGGGGCGCTCTCAAACGGCATCCTGGTGGGACTCGTCATAAAGACGGGAGCCGGGGAGGGGTCCAGTGTCCTCGGGGTCATCGCCTTGCTCCTGCCCCACGGTATTTTCGAGTTTCCGGCCATCTTCCTGGCCTGGGGCATCGGGCTGTGGCGGGGGGCCTGGCCCTTCCGTCACAACAAGGAAGAAACCTACAGGGAGCGGGCCCACAAGGCCTACCGCGTGTTCCTCGTCCTGGTCCTCCCTCTCCTGCTCGTCGCCGCCGTCATCGAGGGCCTGCTCATCGGGCTCACCCCGCATCCATGAGCTCCCGCCCCTGTTTACAAAAGCCCGGGGGACACCTTAATATGAAAGTACTTACCACTCCCTTGGGAAGCACATGGCTGAAAGGAGAAGATGTGAGGACGGCGCCGACCTTCCCCCTGCCGAGGAACGGAACGAGGGGCGCCCCTCTGCGCCCATGAGCGAATCCGGCCGGCAGGACAGCGGTCAGCAGGCTGACCGCCGTCCCCACGGGATGGCGGACGAGGCGGAGCGCCCGCGCCCGGAAGGGACGCCGGAGCTCCAACGCGGCGAGGGCTCGCGGGCCGAGGGCCATGGCCGTGAATCTCTCGACAGATACAGGCTTTTCTGGGAACGGGCGCCCCTGGGGTGCCTGGTCCTCGACGGGCAGGGCGTCATCCTGGAGGTCAACGCCGCCGGAGAAGCACAGCTGGGCATCACGGGGGAGACGGGACGCCGCATCGAGGATTTCATCCACCCCGAGGACCGGGAGCTTGCCGCCCGGCACCTGACGGATGTGTGGCAGAAAGGGGGCAGGCAAAACGCCGAGCTCCGCCTGGTGCGGGCGGACGGTTCCGA
>JARRLN010000076.1 GCA_037386965.1 Nitrospirota bacterium | reverse complement strand
AAGATTGCGGGCGTGCAGAGCTGCCCGGAAGCGCTCCATTTCAGCCAGCGCCCCCGCCGCCATTTGCCCGGCGACGCCCTTGCGCCACTTCCATTGTGTGGAATAGGTCCGGATCAGCTTCTCGACCAATCTCTCTTGATCTTGCAACTCTGCCTGTTCAGGCAGCCAACGCTGGAACTCCTTGAAGGCCAATTCCACTAAACTCATGAAGCTCTCGTCTGGTTCGCTAAACTTGCGGCGGAACTTTTGCGTGATCTCCCCACTGAGAAAATCGTTTTTTAAGGGTTCATAATCGGGTGGATTTTTCAAGAGCTCCAGGACAGCGGATTCGTCCTGGAGTTTGCTTTCCGCCGCCTCAACATCCTGGCTTCGCTTTAGACGTTTGTTGCCCAAATCCACCAGCGCTTTTTCCTGATCGGCTTTCCACTTCGTCAAAGCTTTTCTCTGATCCTCGATCTTACTGAAGCCAGACAAAAAAGCATACAGGTTGTTCAGTTCTTCATCAGCCATGGGCAGCGAGACGTCCTTCAATTTTTTAGCCTCCTGCTCGGTTTTCTCGCGATGCACCCAATCCGGCTGCATATTCCTCAAGGTTCGCTGCGATTTCGAAAGGCGTTCTTGAAGGCTTCTGCGGTAATCCTCCCATTGGCTTACCTGGCGGCTCAAGAAGATTTTCTCTTTGCGGATATTGCCATAGGAGGGGAAATATTTGTTGAAGCTGCGGTGGAGCTGGTTGATTTTCTCCATCACTTCTGTATCCAAGTCAGAGAAACGAGCTTGGTAATTCTGGCTGACGTCGGCTTTCAAGAAGTAGTTCTGCTGGTCCTGGTAGGTTTGGAACTGCGTTTTCCACTGGCGGGCGCGCTCTTCTTTGAGCCGTACGACTTCATCTTGCAGTTCATCCAGGGTCTTATCTTTATAATCCTGCCACAACTCGATCTCCCGGTAATAGGTCAGGAAATCGCGCAGCTTCATCTCCCGCGACGGCTACCAGGCCGCCTCCAGGGCCCTGAACGAGATGACCCCGGAGGAGATTATCGCCACCATGAAGAGCTCCGGCCTCAGGGGCCGGGGCGGGGCGGGCTTCCTCACCGGGCTGAAGTGGGAGCTCTGCGCCCGGGTGCCCGGGGAGGTCAAGTACATCCTCTGTAACGGCGACGAGGGCGACCCCGGCGCCTTCATGGACCGCTCCATCATGGAGGCCGACCCCCACGTGGTCCTGGAGGGGATGATCATCGCCGGCAAGGCCATCGCCGCCACCAAGGGATACATCTACGTCAGGGCGGAGTACCCCCTGGCGGTCAAGAGGCTCCAGAAGGCCATCGAGCAGGCCCGGGCCTACGGCCTCCTCGGGGAGAACATCCTGGGCTCGGACTACTCCCTGGACATAGAGATATACCTCGGGGCGGGGGCCTTCGTCTGCGGCGAGGAGACCGCGCTCATGCGCTCCCTAGAGGGCAAGCGCGGCATGCCCATCCCGCGGCCTCCCTTCCCCGCGCAGAAGGGCCTGTGGGCCCGGCCCTCGGTTCTGAACAACGTGGAGACCCTGGCCAACATCCCCCAGATAATCCTCAACGGCGCCGACTGGTACCGCTCCCTGGGCACGGAGAAGTCCACCGGCACCAAGGTGTTCGCCCTGACCGGGTCGGTCAACAACATCGGCCTCATCGAGGTGCCCATGGGCATCCCCATCAGGCAGATCATCTTCGACATCGGCGGCGGCATCAAGAAGGGCCGGAAGTTCAAGGCCGTGCAGCTCGGCGGCCCCTCCGGCGGGTGCATCCCCGAGGAGCTTCTGGACACCCCGGTCACCTACGAGGACATCGTCAAGACCGGGGCCATCGTGGGCTCCGGGGGCATGGTGGTCATGGACGACCTGAGCTGCATGGTCTCGGTGGCCAAGTTCTTCCTGGACTTCACCACCGACGAGTCCTGCGGCAAGTGCACCCCCTGCCGGATAGGCACCAAGGTGATGCACGACAAGCTCCTGGACATCACCGAGGGCAGGGGGAAGCCCGAGGACATCGAGCTTCTGAACTCCTTCGGCCGGGAGATCATCATGACCTCCCTCTGCGGCCTGGGGCAGACCGCCCCCAACCCGGTCCTCTCCACCATCAGGTACTTCCGCGAGGAGTACGAGCAGCACATCAACGACAAGTACTGCCGGGCGGGCGTGTGCACCGACCTGGTGACCTTCTTCATCGACCCCGAGACCTGCAAGGGCTGCGGCGTGTGCGCCAGGGTCTGCCCGCAGGGGGCCATCACCGGGGAGAAGAAGAAGCCCCACGTCATCAACCAAGAGCTGTGCATCAAGTGCCGCTCCTGCTACGAGGCCTGCAAGTTCGCCGCGCTCAAGACGGGTCCGGCCGGGCTCAGGGAAGAACTCATCAAGAAACAGGCTGTGGAGGCGTAAGACATTATGGAAACGATAGAGCTGACCATTAACGGCAAGAAGGTCTCCGTCCCCCCGAAGACCACCATCCTTCAGGCCGCCCAGCAAAACGGGATATACATCCCGCACCTCTGCTACGACCGCCGCCTCACCGCCTACGGGGGCTGCAGGGTCTGCCTGGTGGAGGTGGAGGGCTCCCCCAAGCTTCTGGCGTCCTGCTCCACCCCGGTGACCAAGGACATGGCGGTCCACACCGAGAGCGAGAAGATAGCCCAGGCCAGAAAGACGGTGCTGGAGCTCCTTCTCATCCACCACCCCCTGGACTGCCCCGTCTGCGACAAAGCGGGGGAGTGCGAGCTTCAGGACATGGCCTTCAAGTACGGGCCCTCCGAGAGCCGGTTCAAGGGGGAGAGGAAGCATGGGCCGGAGCTGCTGGCCGCCCCCCTGGTGGAGAGAAACCCCAATCGGTGCATCCTCTGCGGCAAGTGCGTCCGCATCTGCGGGGAGCACCAGGGGGTGGGGGCGATCAACCTCATCGGCCGGGGCTTCAAGACCATCGTGAGCCCGGCCTTCGAGGAGACCCTGGACTGCGAGTTCTGCGGGCAGTGCATCGACGTCTGCCCGGTGGGCGCCCTGGGGAGCAAGCCCTACCGCTACCGCTCCCGCGTGTGGTTCATGGAGGACGTGGACACCGTCTGCTCCCACTGCGGAAGCGGGTGCACGCTCACGCTGGGCATCAGGGAGGGCAGGATCATCCGCTCCCGGGGCCTGGACGGCAAGGGCATCAGCAGGGGCGACCTCTGCGGGAAGGGCCGCTTCGGGTTCGACTACCTGTACTCGGAGAAGCGCCTCACGCACCCCCTGGTCCGCCGCCAAAGCGGGGAGCTCGAGGAGGCCTCCTGGGACGAGGCCCTCCGGTTCGTGGCCGACAGGCTCGCCGCGATAAAGGCGGAGCATGGCCCGGAGGCCATAGGGGCCATCGGCTCCCCGCGCTGCACCGTGGAGGACAACTACATGCTCCAGAGGTTCGTGCGGGAGGCGGTGGGCTCGCCCAACCTGGACAGCGCGGCCCGGTTCGGCTACGCCAAGGCCCAGGAGGGCATCAAGCGGGCCTTCGGCCTGAACGCCCTGCCCATCGGGTTTGACTCCCCCCTCTCGGCCCAGGCCATCCTGGTGGTGGACTCCGACGTGACCTCCACCCACCCGGTCTTCGGCCTGAACGTCCTCCGGGCGGCCCGGGACTTCGGGGCCCGGCTCATCGTGCTTGACCCGAAGGCGACCAAGCTCGCCCGCCACGGCTCCGAGTGGCTCCGGATGAGGCCGGGGACCGCAGTGGCCCTGTTAAACGGGATGATGAAGGTCATCCTGGCCGAGGGGCTCCATCAGCCGGAGGCCGAGAAGCTGGAGGGCTTCGCCGCCCTCAGGTCCTCCCTGGAGAGTTACTCCGCCGAGGAGGCCGCCAAGGCGGCCGGGGTCTCGGCAGAGAGGCTCGCTCAGGCGGCCCGGGACTTCGCGGCGGCCGGAAAGCGGCTTCTGGTGATGACCCTCAACGACAGCGAGAACACCAAGGGGACCGACGTCGTCCTGGCGGCGGCAAACCTCCTTCTGCTCCTGGGGGAGGGGCCGGAGGCGCTTCAGCTGCCGGCGGAGTTCTGTAACACCCTGGGGATGTTCGAGGCCGGGGTCAGGCCGGACGCCGGGCCGGGACACCGGCCGGTGGAGAAGAAGGGCATGGACCTCATAGAGATGCTCTACGGGGAGTCCTCTTCCCTCAAGGCCCTCTACGTGATGGGGGAGAACCCGGTCATCTCCTTCCCGCGGGCCGCCGAGGTGGAAAAGAGGCTCCGGGAGCTGGACCTCCTGGTGGTGCAGGACATCATCCGCACCGACACGGCCAAGATGGCCCACGTGGTCCTGCCGGCGGCGGGCTGGTCCGAGGAGGGGGGGACCTTCGTGGGCTCGGCAGGCATCCCCCAGCGGGCCGCGCAGTGCACGCAGAGGCCCGGGGAGGTGGTGGCGGACTGGCGCATTCTGAGGAACCTGGCCCGGTACATGCAAAGCCCCCTGGGCGAGATGGGAAGCCGCGTGGAGCTCCAGGAGGAGATATCGGCGGCCCTGCCTTTTGCCTTCTCCACCGCCGGGTGGAAAGGGACCTTCCACCCCGTAAGCCCCGACGGCGGGGAGCCGGTGGACGAGGAGTTCCCCTTCGCCATGGTCACCGGCATCCTCATGCAGCACTCCGGGAGCCTGACCACCATCTCCAAGAGCCTGGGCACCGTGGTCTCGGACGCCTACGTGCAGATAAACGACCGGGACGCCAGGAGGCTCTCCGTGGCCGACGAGGGCTACGTGCGGGTGGCCTCCCGGAGGGGAGAGGTCTATCTCAAGGCCAGGGTCACCGACGAGGTGCCCGAGGGCATGCTCTTTGTGCCGGCGCACTTCCCCCACGCCCGGGTCAACGCCCTGACCTATCCGCCGGCAAACGGAACCGCCAACATGGTGGCGGCGAGGGTGGAGCCGGCCTAGCACCCCGGGGCGCCGCGTCCGGGCGCCCTTCGGGGGCAGGAGGTGGTGATGCAGAAGAAGCGGGTCCTTGTGGTGGAGGACGACACCATCGTTGCCCGGGACATCGGCCTCTCCCTGAAGACTCTGGGCTACGAGGTGGCCGCCGTGGCCTACGCCGCGGAGGAGGCGGTCCGGGAGGCCGCCCGCCTGAAGCCCGACGTGGTGCTCATGGACATCACCCTCCGGGGCGGGGGCGACGGCATCGAGGCCGCCCGGCGCATCACCGCCGAGCAGGACATCCCCGTGGTCTACCTCACCTCCCTCACCGACCCCCAGACCCTCCGCCGGGCCAGGGAGACCGCTCCGCTGGGCTACCTCATGAAGCCCTGCACGGACCGGGAGATAGAGGCGGCCCTGGAGATGGCCCTGTACAAGCACAGCATGGAGAGCGCGCTCCGGGAGCGGGAGGAGTGGCTCACCGTCACCCTGGGCAGCATCGCCGACGCCGTGGTGGTGGCCGACCGCCAGGGCAGGGTCTCCTACATGAACCGCGCCGCCGAGGCCCTGACGGGGATGCCCCTCAAGGAGGCCCGCATGAAGGACGTGGCGGAGGTCTTCCCCTCGGCGGGGGGGACAAACCCCGCCTCCGGCCCGCTCAGGGAGGCCCTCCAGAAGGGAGGCACCCGCAGGGGAGAGGGAGACGTCCGGATGGCCAGAAACGGCGTGACCGCCCACATCGAGAGCACCGCGGCCCTCCTCCGGGGCGGCCCGGGCAGCCTGGCCGGGGCCGTCCTAGTCCTGAGGGACGTCACCCGGAGCCGGGAGGCCCAGCGGCAGGTGGAGAGCTCCCGGAGGTTCCTGGCGGCCGTCTTCGACAGCATCCGCGACCCCCTGTGCATCCTGGACAGGCGCATGGTGGTGGTGCGGGCCAACGAGGCCTACGCGCGCTTCCTGAGGAAGCCCCTCCCTGAGGTCATGGGGCGGGCCTGCATGGCCGGGGAGTCCCCCGTCTGCGAGGAGCGCCTGGTGGCCGACACCTTCCGCCTGGGGAAGTCCGGCACGAGCGAGCGGCCCGCCGTCCTTCCGGGGGGACGGAAGGGCTGGCTGGAGAGCACGGCCTTCCCCATGCTGGACGACAAGGGCGTGGCCACGCACGTGGTGCTGCACACCCGGGAGATCACCGAGAGGAAGCAGGCGGAGGAGGAGAGGAAACGGCTCATCCGGGAGCTGGAGGTCCTCTCCAAGGTGGACCCCATCACCGGCCTGTTCAACCGGAGGGCCCTCATGGACTTCCTCCGGCACGAAATGGCCAAGGCCAAGCGTTACGAGACGGAGCTCTCCGTCATCCTCTGCGACGTCGACCTGTTCAAGGAGATAAACGATACCTTCGGGCACGCCGCCGGCGACCGGGCGCTGAGCCAGGTCTCCGAGACCCTGAGGACCAAGGTCCGGCGGGCCGACGTGGTGGGCCGCTACGGGGGGGACGAGTTCATCCTCCTCATGCCCCAGACCTCGCTGTCCGGCGCCCGGGACTTCGCCGAGCGCGTCCGAGAGGAGATAGCCTCCATGGAGTTCTCCCCGGCGGAGGGGAAGGTGCTCCGGCTGAGCCTGAGCCTGGGGGTGGCCGCCCTGGACAGGGAGAGGGACACCGCCGACAGCCTGGTAAGCCGGGCGGACACCGCGCTTTACCGCTCCAAGCGGGCCGGGAGAAACCGGGTGTCGCTGGAGGACTGGTAAGGCGGGCTTCCCCGTCTGATACAATGGGGCCATGGGAGGAAGGGCCCTCTGGATAACCGGCATCCCCGGCAGCGGAAAGAGCGCCCTTGCCCGGGCCCTGGCAGAGGAGCTGCCCGGCCTGGTCGTCCTCCGCATGGACGACCTCAGGAAGGTGGCCACCCCGGAGCCCACTTACTCCGAGGAGGAGAGGGACGTCCTCTACCGCGCCCTGGTCTTTACGGCCTCCACCTTGGCCGGGCTGGGCCACGACGTCCTCATCGACGCCACCGGAAACCTCAGGCGCTGGCGCGAGCTGGCCCGCGCGCTCATCCCCCGCTTCGCCGAGGTCTACCTCCGCTGCCCCCTCAAGGTGGCCCGGGCGCGGGAAGCCTCCCGGGCCGGTGAGGGGGGCGCCCCTCCGGACATCTACAAGAAAGGGGAGGAGGGCTGGCCGGTGCCGGGGTTTACCGCCCCCTACGAAGAGCCTCTCCACCCCGAGCTTACCCTTCAAAGCGAAAGCCTGAGCCTCCGGGAGGAGGCGGCCCGGGTCAGGAGGCTCCTCGGGGGTGAGGTTTGACGCCTTCCCCCGGGAGGCGGTAAAGTTAGCACATGCCCCGTGTCACGGTCCTCAGCGACGCCCTCAAGAACAAGATAGCCGCCGGGGAGGTGGTGGAAAGGCCGGCCTCGGTGCTCAGGGAGCTCCTGGAAAACGCCCTGGACGCCCGCGCCCGCCTCCTGGAGGTCGACGTGCAGGGGGCGGGGAAGCGCCTCATCCGGGTCTCCGACGACGGGGAGGGCATGGAGAGGGAGGACGCCCTTCTGGCCTTGAAGAGGCACGCCACAAGCAAGATAGAAAGCGAGGAGGACCTCCTCTCCATAGCCACCATGGGCTTCCGGGGGGAGGCCCTGCCCTCCATCGCCTCCGTAAGCCGCCTCACCCTGGCCACCGCCCCCCGGGGGGCCTCCCCCGGCGTGCGCATCGAGGCGGAGGGCGGCGAAGTCCGGGAGGTCCGGGAGGCCCCTGCCCACGGGACCTCCGTGGAGGTGCGGGACCTGTTTTTCAACACCCCCGCCCGCAAGAAGTTCCTCAAGCGCGACGCCACGGAGCTCATGCACGTCATCGAGACGGCCACCGCCCTGGCCCTCTCCCACCCGGAGGTGGGCCTCACCCTCCGCGCGGAGGGGAAGGAGACGCTTCTGCTGGCCCGGGCCGCGGACCTCAGGGAGAGGCTCTCCCAGGTTTACGGGACGGAGTTCGTCTCCGAGCTTCTCATGGTGCAGAGGGAGAGGGCGGGACTCTCCCTCACGGGGTTTGTCTCCCCTCCGGGGAAGTTCCGGGAGGGCAGGTCGCACCAGCACCTCTTCATCAACCGCCGCCCCGTCAGAAACCCCTCGGTGGCCCACGCCCTCTACGCCGCCTACGAGGGGCTCCTGCCCCGGCAGATGCACCCCATCTTCTTTCTCCACCTGGCCCTGGACCCCCGCGTGGTGGACGTCAACGTGCACCCGGCCAAGCGGGAGGTCCGCTTCTCCGACCAGGACGGCATCTACAGGTTCGTCCGGCGCGCCGTGGCCGACGCCCTCCGGGGCGGGGGAGAGGAGGGCGTCGCAGAGGCGGAGGAAGGGACGGCCTTCTTCCCCGGAGGCCTTGGCGTCGCGGCAGAGCCCCGGGCGGCCTTTGCCCCGGCCCCCGGCGGGACGGGGAGCCTTCCCCTGCCGCTTGAGGGACAGGAGAGCCCCCCTTTTCTCTACCTGGGGGAGACCTTCCTGGCCTTTCCCGACGGGGGCGGAGGGCTTTTCCTCCTGGATTACCATGCCGCCCACGAGAGGGTCCTCTTCGAGCGTCTCCTGAGGGGGATGAGGCTTGAGCGCAGGGAGCTTCTCTTTCCCGAACAGGTGACCCTCACCGCCTCGGAGCACCTGGCCGTCCTCGCGGGCCGGGAGATGATCGGGGACATGGGCATCGAGGTGGAGGACTTCGGGGGGAGCACGGTCCTCGTGCGCACCCTGCCCGAGGGGCTAGAGGAGGCCGATGTGCGGGGGGTGCTCTCGGACCTGCTCGGGGAGCTCCGGCGGGGGGAGCGGCCCGGGCGGAGCCTCAGGGAGGCCCTGGCGGCCCGCCTGGCCTGCCACGCCGCCTGGCGGGGGAAACGCTCGCGGGTCACGGCCGAGGAAGTCTCGGCCCTCCTCGGGGACCTGGGGAGGGCGGAAAACCCCGAGCACTGTCCCCACGGCCGACCCACCAGGGTGCGCCTCGCCGCCGAGGACCTCCAGAGGCTCTTCGGGAGGAAATGACCTCTGCTATAATGGGGGGCGATGAGGCGGCTTCTCTTCCTTTTTCTTTGTGCGGGGGCCCTCCTGCTCCTTCTGCCCTCCCGGTCCCCGGGGCGGCCGGAGTACTCCGAGAGGACCGGCCAGGGCTGCCTCACCTGCCACGAAACCGCCCTGGGCGGCCGGCTCACCAGGGAAGGCCTTCAGTATGCGGCCAGCGGATATACCTGGCCCCCCGAGGGAGGCTACAGGGTGCTGGGGCCCATCAGAAGGCCCCTCAGGCTTGCCGTGGGATACGTCCACATAGTGAGCTCCTTCGTCTGGTTCGGCGCCATCCTTTACGTGCACATCCTCCTCAGGCCGGCCTACGCCAGCAAGGGCCTCCCCCGGGGGGAGATGCTCACCGGCCTGGTCTCCATGCTGCTGGTGGGCCTGACGGGAATTCTCCTCACCATAAGCAAGATACGGGGCTGGGACGTCCTGGCCGGGACGCACTGGGGGCAGACCCTGCTTGCAAAGATGGTCCTTTACGTCATCATGGTCTCCACGGCCCTCCTGGTGGTGGCCGTGGTGGGCCCGCGTTTGCGGCGCCTGGCCTCCCGTGCCCCGGGTGTACCCGAAAACGGCGTTTTCGGGCCGGATGAGCTCCTGCCCTTCGACGGAAAGGAGGGCAGGAAGGCCTACATCGCCCACCAGGGGAAGGTCATGGACGTCACCGGGCGGAAGCTCTGGCGGGGAGGGCTTCACATGAAGCTCGGTGGCAAGCTCCTCGCTGGAGATGGTCTCCAGGCCCTGCTCCTGGCAGCGTTCCAGCATCCTGAGATAGCGGCTGAGCCTTTTTACTGTCACATGCGGTACTTTCTTTGAGTTCTCTGTCATGATGCCGAATGCCCTCCTGCTTTCTCAGGATTTTTTCTTCAGGAGAATTTCCTGCAATATTTCATTGACTCGCTTCGGATTCGCCTGGCCTTCGCTCTTTTTCATGGCCTCGCCGACCAG